>CAXYKQ010000331.1:0-16535 GCA_964277835.1 uncultured Edaphocola sp.
TCTTTAATATCGGTCAATCCACCCAGGTCGGAGGCCTGTTTATGATAAGCGACCGCGTCCTCGCTTTCATGGCCATAAAAGAAAGGGGTATCCATAGGCCCGGGCGCTACCGCCGTTACGGAAATGCCCCGGGCGCCAAACTCTTTGGATGCGGCACGGGTAAAATGCTCTACCGGTGCCTTAGCGCCTGCATAAGTAGAATAGTAGCCCGTAAATGCCGCCAGTAATGAAGTCACAATGGTATTGATCTTGCCATTATCGTTCAATTTTTTACCCGCCTCCTGGATAAAGAAATAAGCGACCTTGGCATTGATGTCGCTCATGCTGTCGTACTCCGCTTCTGTTGTTTCCGCAAAAGGTTTCTTCAATACCTTACCTACCGTGTTGATCGCGATATCAACACCGCCGAACCTTTCGATCGTTGCGTCAAATAGCTGCGTGATATTACTTACCTGCGTAAGATCGGCCTGGAATAAAAAGGCTTCGCCACCTGCAGCGGTGATATCTGCCAGGGTTTGTTCCGCATCAGCCTTTGTCGCGTCACTATTGTAATGAATAGCTACTTTTGCTCCTTTTGCCGCGAAATCCCGGCTCAATAAACCCCCTAAATTTTTCGCACCACCGGCGATCAATACGACTTTACCTTTTAAATCATTTCTTCCCATTTTTTGTCTTTTTTAAAGTGTACAATTGAAAGGGTAAAGGTGGCAAGACCTGGTATTTATTTCGTGGTGAACTTTTCGGAAAGTTTATTTTTTATGGCTGGCCCGGTACTGTCCTGGCGTTTGCCCGGTTATTTTTTTAAAGAACTTAGAGAAATTAGAAGGGTCATACGTCAGTATCCGGGCAATTTCAGCAATGGATTTATCAGTCTGAAAAAGCATTTCCTGAGCCTTTTCAATGATCTTAAGATCGTAAAAATAACAGGGATGATGACCGGTTTCTTTTTGAATGGTATCGGTTAAATGCTGGTGCGATACAAAAAGTGCTTTTGCGATCTCGTTGATTTCCATAAAATCATCGACCTGCCCTGAAACAAGATCGCTAATATGGCGATCCAGGAACTGCAAATAATCTTGTGTGATCTCCAGACTTCGTTTTGTAATAGTTCGTTCCGTTTTTTTCATTGGTTTAATGGTAGCTGGTTGAAGGTAATGGCCTGATTTATTGATAAGCTAACCGATAAATTTACATTTTTTCCGGGCTTGCCAGGGTTTATTAATTCTATATTAAATTCCAGGTTCACAATGCGCTGGTTACCAGGACACATTGATCTATCGATTCTGATAGACTTTTCTTAACCGATTATTTCAACGGCTTAAAAGCCAGGGTTTTTGTATAAGATTTTAACCTCCCGAGCAACGTACGCCAGGATGATCAATAATCCAGCGACTGTTCCTGATGAGCCTGTAGGAGAAAAGAATATACCCGCTTATCCCTAAAAGTAGTCAATGGCCAACCAACACGCTCCTTTCGGGTGTACTTCTGAGCTCTATAACCAGGACAAATGACAGCAAAAATGCTTGTTTTAATTAAGAAATTATAAACTCTTGCGTCATCCAGGCTAACTCCTCTGTTTTAAACGGTTAGAAAAGAAAGACCTATTGTTATCAATTCAATGCTCGAATAAAACAGGCGTCCATTTTTGAGACTTGCAGGTATAACGGCCCGGTGGCGAGCCCTTCTTTTTTTACTCTTCATAATTTGTTGATTGATATTTTGTTACATCATTTTTTTATATACTTTTGAAACCGTAAACTAAAAATTATGAATTATATCCTTATCGGCGCGGCGATCATCGGCGCATTAGTGGTCTACGTAGTCGTAGCAACAGCCAACAACAAGAAAAAGGCACCGGAGAAACTCGCGAACGCCCGGAAACTATTCCAGAACGGCGATTCAAATGCTGCCCTGAAAGAACTGGGAAAGGCATTCGTCATCCCTTTGAACGAAAAAATTACGCCAGAATATAAAGTACACCTGTTAAGCGTTTTAAACCTGTTGAAAGAAATCCTGGATGATATGAATATCAACAGCAATACTTTACTGGATCCGCTTTTTAAACGCCTTGATGAAGCTCATGGAACGATCGGGCTACAGGAAAATTTATACAAACCCGTGCAGGACTTCTTTGAACAAACAGAATCTGATGAAAAGCTGGTGGCCTTCTTAAAACAGGTGGCCCTATCCGGTTCGGTAAATGTAGTAAGTGATGAGGGCGAAGATGAGCCGGGCAACAGTTCCGCAACCGGGGAAGTGGTTAATCGTGCCGGTAAATTTATCCTGAAAGGACAGCCGCAGCAGGCCATTGATATCTACAACGAAGCCTTGACCAAAACCTGGGAAACCGGGGAGGAAGCCTTTTTATACGATCAATTGGGCTCTTGCTATTTGATGAATAATGACCTGGCGGCCGCGGAAATGTATTACCAGAAAAGTATCGCTACCGTTCCTTATTTTCAGAATGTATGGAACTATACTGACTTCCTGGTATATCATAAACGGAAAACTGATGCCGAAAAGCAATTACAAACATTAGCTACCCTGGTGAAAACAAAATCGAACCAAAAAGAATACCAGAAAGTTGCGGAGAAATTACAGGCGCTCAACTAACAGTGCTGCACTCTTAACTCATCACAATAATAATTGTTTTTAAACGCGAGGTCTTTAAGGCTTCGCGTTTTTTCTACGATAAAATGTAATTTTACGGGAATCTTTTGTTGGTGTACTCCTGCTTGGGGAAAGCTTGGCTTAGCAGCCTGAAAAGATAATAGCTGTTATGAATACTTAGCCTTCGCGGCAAACGATAAGTCTTTATTTGAGGCAACTTTACCGTTCTGATTCGTAATTGGAAAGGCTTTTTAAAATGGGGAAACCGCAGCAATTAATTTATGGATTTACGCAGATTAACAGATAAGGACAGAGCAGACCTGCTGGTCACTTTTAATGATGCATTCGCAGATTACATAATACCGTTTAAACTGGATGAGGAACAATTACTTTTCAAAATAAGCGCGGAGGATATCCTGCCGGAGTATTCCGTTGGGGCTTTTGACGAGGGTAAGATGGTCGCCTTTATGCTGCATGGCTTTAGGGACAGCGCCTGTAAAAAGATAGTGTACAATGCCGGGACCGGTATTTTGCCGGCTTTCCGCGGTAGGGGCCTGGTAGGTAAAATGTATGATCATCTACTGCCCTTTCTGAAGAACCGGGGAATCAACCAAGTGGTGCTGGAGGTGATAGAAAATAACCAGCGGGCTATTTCTGCCTATGAAAAAGCCGGTTTTTCCATCTTAAGGAAACTTCCATGCTTCGGCGGTGTTTTACAGCGCAATGCGGCCCCGGGGATTTATACAATACAGCCATTAAATCAATTGGATTGGCAGATCCTGCCATCCTTCTGGGATATTGAACCGGCCTGGCAAAATGCCACCGCTACTATGAAAAAAATAATGCCAACAGCATTTGGAGCATTTTCAGGGAGTGAGCTCATCGGTTACATTCTTTTCAACCTGGACCGGAAACGCCTGTACCAGCTTGCAGTAGCACCGGGATATCGCCGCAAAGGTGTGGCCACACAGCTTTTAAGCCAGATGCGCAAGGTACTGCCACAAGAAAAAATTCAATGCCACAATGTGGATGAAGCCGCTACAGGACTGAAGATATTCCTGGAAAAACAAGGATTGATCAACGAGATTAACCAGTTTGAGATGGGCAAGGACCTGTAGTTTATTCTGTATATACAAAACCCGGAAGCCTTTAGTGAGGCTGGTACTTAAGGCTTACCCTGACTCCAGGCAGCAAGCACCCTTGCAAGTTCTTTTACCGCCTTATTCTCTTCCAGCCTTTTATCCATACGGTTCAATGTCGCTTCTGAAATCACCCAGTTCATCGTATAGTCCTCGGCCACATCCTGCGGATCTTCCCGGTACAGGTTAAGTTCATGATAATTGTTCTTTAAGCCATAAGATTGGATCAGTGAGTCATTTGTATAAAGATTCTCAATAAAGATCTTCAGTCGCGAATCGTTTACCGATGTTTGCGAGCTGTAAGAACCGGCCAGTGTGATCAGTGGAGCGGCCAGGTCATTGATGATCGGCTGTGTTTTTTTGAAATTTTCGGTCGACTTCTGTGTATTATAGATATGTACTACCGTAAAGCGGATTTTTTGTAACACCCCGGCATACTTGTTTTTAATATAAGCATCCGTTTCCAATAACTTTTGCAGTTCCATGATCATTTCATGCACTACGCCGGCGCCGGAGTTATCAAAATAACCGCCGTCGACAAAATAGTGTTTCCGGGTAGCTCTTTTATCGGCCAGCACCTGCTCCTCATCAATCCTGCCAGCAGGGCTTAAATAAGGAAAGCGTGCCCCCATGATCACGGCAGTACTGATATTAAGCTCACGCCCCTGCGGAATAAGAGCAAGCACATCAACCCGGTTGCCGTAAATAGTGCTGTCCATGCGTACATTACTGATAATACCGGGTTTACCGTCCTGCATTCTTGTCGTGTTGATACACAAAATCGGGAGCAGCCGGTCGTTAACCTTTAAATTGCTGAAAGTGGAAAACCCGCGGGAAAAATAGCCGTATAAGCTATCCTGCCGGGACATGCCGGTTTCCAGCGAGCGCTCCAGTGTCCGGGCACGATCATCCGTGACAGGCAGCAGGTAATTGCTCAGTTCAGACCCGAGCATCCTGGAGACGGTGAAGGTCAGGAAATCTGTTTTTAAGAAAGAGCGCGCCTGTCGTGTGAGATCATACCGCGGACGGCCCTGTTCTATCGATTTTTTCAGCAACGCGTAAAAGGTCGTATTGCCGAGACTGCCGCCGGAAGCGCCCGAGAGCACAAACAGGTGGTCGGAAAAATAACCCTGGCTCAGGCTGTCCAGCCGGCCCAGTACAGAAGCTACCCAATAGCCGGAGCGGGAAGCACCCCCGTCGGAATGTACGAAGATCATCGGTATGACCTTTGCCGTATCGTTTAAAAGCTCCGCTTGATGTTGGGCCAGCCAGTTGATCGCGTAGGTCCTGAAGATAATCCTTTGGTCATAATCTGTAGCAGGCGCTTGCCGCAAGTAAACTTTATGCGTTTCATTGACCAGGCTACCCAGAAATAATAAGAGGATGATAAAGAAAATAAGGTTCACTTTATACACCCAGGATAAAACCCTTAATAAATTGAACAGGCCGGTATAAAAGCTAAAGGCCAGGAGCAGCACACCAAGTGTGCCGAAGCCAATGGCAAAATCCATCCAGAAAACTGACATGGCAAAAACAATCACAGCTACAGCTGCAAAAAGGTTCAATACAATAAAGGTGAGATCCTCATACCGGGGTATTCTTTGTTGCGCAGAGCCGAAGATCTTAGTGAGGATAAAACGCGAAGTATCACGTGCCCAGGCCGGCGCGGAAATCTCGTTCACCCGCTTCCGGTTGGCAACAAGGAACATAAACAGCGCTTGCATTAAAAACGCTGCCAGGATAATCGTATAGCTGCTGTCGCGGATCAGGCCAAGGCCAATGATCAAACCTATATTGAGGACAAAAACCCAATGATAGATCCGGGTAAACCGCTGAAAGCCGTAACGACGAATAAATGAAACGGAAATTTTTTTTATGCCGACATTCAACAGCCAGTAATAAGCGCCGGATAAAATCAACAAAATGACAATACTCATGCTGTTGAGATAAGTAGCCGTAATCAGCCCGGGCTTGCCCAGGAAGGCGATGATAAACATTGTATAGACATAAAACCCGGAGAGCCTGGGGTAGTGAAACATCATTCCCGGCATTTGCTGGTACATACCTTTTTGGAAATAAGCGATAATTCTTCCGGTATACCACATAACATAACTCCAGAAAAAGAGCCCGGTCAGTACAAGAATGCCGGGGTACCAATGCTGGTTTTCACTGGTCTTCGTGAGCAGGTCGCTGCCCTGCGGCAAAAGGATCAGGCAAATGCTGAAAAAGATCAATAACAAGGTTGAAGGAAAAAAGACTTTAATCCCCTTAAGGATCAGGCTGGCTCGTTGAAAATAATTACCCCGGGAAGGAATGATGTTGTAGGTCTTTGCCATGATGAATGATTTACTACAAAGCTAAGGTTGTACTCCGCCAAATTATGGCGTTTAGGATGGATTATATAAATTAAGCTATTAAAAATACGTTTCTAATTTTAGTTACGATAGGGCCAGCTATACAATAAAAACGGGGAACGTACCCTAATCCGATACCTTCGATGTAAAATTATTAAGCTTGTCAACTGTTGCGTCGGCAGATACTTGGAGTCTGAGGTAGCTTTAGCGTTCACACATCATTCAGGGCATACTTGTGAACGTTGCCGGCCGCCGGAATATTACCGGTGTAAAAATCGAATAGTGTTTTGAGCGCCGCTTTGGACAAGCCGGTTTTTTTCCTCCTGCGATAATTTCCTGATTTTTGGGGCTATGCCTACGGAAGAAACGGAGATCGTGCGGGACCAATCCTCATTGGTCAGCGATTGACGATTCAAGTTTTCAAGGATAATGTTGTAAAAGGAGCCGATGTAATCGCCGAATGTTTCTATTTTGTAAGGAGCCAGCTTTTGATCGATCGCATCATTTTTAATCTGTGCTTCGGAATCTATCCGTACACCGAGCGTTTTCGGGTTGGCCCTGCGAGATGTCTTTTGATGTGCATCAATGACCAGCGAATCAAAAATATGAATCGGGAAATTGCCCATAATTCCCCCGTCCACCATGACATCCAGAACCTTATCCCTGCGAGGTTTCTGGTAAATATTACCCATGCTGTCAATAAATACCGCCTGGAAATAAAGCGGGATGGACATGGAAATGCGTACAGCATCCTTAACCTTCATGTCGGGAAAATGATCAGCAGAGAGCACGACCATTTTCTGCTGGCTGAGCGAGGTTGCCGTTACATAAAGGTCTTTATAGCCCCTTTGTTGCAACTGCGCAAAAGTAATGTCTTTATTGCCGGTTTTTTGTTCGATCAAAGTCTCCAGCCACCGGGTAAACCGTTCTCCGCGATACCATCCATAACGTCTATTCACCCTCGATATACCACCTATGAAAAAATACCGGCCATCATTAAATTTTTGAAATTTGGTTGCAGCAATAATCCTTTCGATTTCATCGGCGGTGTAGCCAATGGAGACCATCAGGGCGGTAATGGCACCGGCTGAAGTGCCGCCGACTTTCCTTATTTGCGGCATAATCTGCTCTGCCTCTAAAATTTTTATTACACCGGCATAAGCAATGCCCCTGATCCCTGCACCCTCAAAAACAAGGTTTTCGTAATTGAACTTCTGAGCATAGGAAACGGGGTTAGTCGATAAGAGGACTAGCAGGAAAAACAGCCATTTATTTATCCGCAGGCAACTCATTGTTGGTGTTCCGGTTCGAAATCCACGCTGATCGCGTTGATGCAGTACCGTTTCCCGGTAGGCTCAGGACCATCATCAAAAATGTGGCCTAAGTGGGAGTTACAACGGGCGCATTCCACCTCGATGCGGTTCATACCATGCGAATAGTCCTCTTTGTAGATCATATTGTCTTTACGCAACGGCTCAAAAAAGCTCGGCCAGCCACACATGCTGGTGAATTTGGCTGTAGACTTGAATAACGGGTTCCCACACACGGCGCAAAAATAATCGCCTTTGGTTTCATCCTTCCACATGTTACCGGTAAAAGAACGTTCGGTGCCCGCTTCGCGGGCTACATAATATAATTCCGGTTCCAGTATCGTCTTCCATTCTTCATTGGAAACATTCAGTTTGCTGGTATCGGTACGGGAGTAATAAGGATTGTTAGCTTTCATTTTAGTATGGTTATTTTGTGCGGCAGATTGGCAGCTGGAGCATAGCGCAACAAAAAAAATTGCCGCAATTATCCTGTTAATCATGTCATATCTGTTCATCACGTTTTCAAATTTGTTTTACGAAAATAAACAATATCTATGCTTTTTAAACATTCGACAGCGCCAGGCAACCGATATTTTTGCCAAAAAAAAGATAATATTTCCTTTCATGGGGAGACTCTGTGCTTGGGCGCTGAAGATCAGGCCGGGTTTGCCTTCGTAATTTTATAATGAAGATGCAAAAACTTCATACCTAAAAACCAAAAAACGTGGTCGGTTCTTAATACGCCATACGCATCCACAAATACGTGAATCCGCTCTTTTAAAGGGATGAATTTATAACTTACTTTTTCCGGTCCGATACGCTTAACCCTATAGTACCCTGCGCCGCCGGGTCTTTTACCATCAGATAAAAGTTCCACAGAGCCGTCTTCAAGGGCAACTACCCGCAATATCACCGTTACATTCCCTTTCGGCAACGGAAATACCACCCTCACAAAAGGCCGGGCTGCAATCTCGATAGCCGCATAAAACCCTGAATAGACAACCCGGTTGGTGAGGATAGATTTTCTCAGCCAGCAGGCGAGCACCTGTTGCCCCCTTTCCCGCAGACTGATGACTTCGTTACTCATGCCTCTGCTGGTTTCCAAAGGGTCTAAAGGTATATTAAATTGTTCCATCTTCGGGCTGAGCAATCTAATGAGCGTATGTGCGAAAAATTTCACGGGGCGGTACCACTGCGACCATACTTCTAATTTGTGCGCGGCCGTGTGCTCATAAAAATCAACTATAGCAGGAGCGATTTCAATTCCGGGGTTGTCGATCACCCGTTTAAAATTTTTGACCAGTCCATTAGATGCTTCGGAGACAATACTAAGGCCGTGCTTATCAGCATAGGCGCCGTAGAAAGCGCTGCCAATGGTGTTTTCTGTTCCCATTGGACCAAACAGCCAGTGCATATCGTCCTTTGTCGCCTTTTTTCCTGTTGCCCTGATCCAGTAATTAATACAATAACTTAATAAAGAGTTCAAATGATATAAATATTTTTTAATGGGTGCTTTACAAATCTAATTTAATTCTGCCATAATTTATAGAGCAGCTTCATTTATGAAGGGAAAATCAACACTTACCGCTTTTAATTAATACATACGAGTTTATTTCGTTAACCTATCTATTGATGTGAAGCTTGATTTTTGTTATTGCGGGCATAATTGTGCATAACTCTCATGCCTCAAAAGGCATAAATTTCGTTATTTTGTACAGTCTTTTGACCTAAAATTTTTTGACTTCTCCATGCAGTTTTCACACTTACATAATCATACCCAGTTCTCTCTATTGGACGGCGCGTCCAACATCGGCAAATTGTACAAAAAAGCACAGAAAGATAACATGCCCGCAGTCGCTATTACCGACCATGGCAATATGTTCGGTGTGTTCCAGTTTGTATCAGAAGCCTGGAAGAACACTAAGGTTGTAGGCACCGACGAAAATGGGAAAGAGATCAAAGAACCCGTGGTGAAGCCGATCGTCGGTTGTGAGTTCTACCTCGTAGCAGACCGGCATAAGACCAGCTTTAAGCGGGAAGAAGGCCGCGACAAGCGCTACCACCAGTTATT
This sequence comes from uncultured Edaphocola sp., assembly GCA_964277835.1. GTDB lineage: Bacteria > Bacteroidota > Bacteroidia > Chitinophagales > Chitinophagaceae > Edaphocola. Next base: position 9,485 of record CAXYKQ010000331.1, read on the forward strand.
CCTGGCTAAAGATGAAAAAGGCTACCAGAACCTGACCAAACTCTGCTCCCTGGGCTATATGGAAGGGCTGTACGGTAAATATCCGCGTATTGATAAAGAGCTGGTATTAAAGTATCACGAGGGACTGATTGCAACTACCTGCTGTATCGGTGCCGAAGTGCCACAAGCGATCCTCTATAAAGGGGAAGAAGAGGCTGAAGTGTTATTTAAATGGTGGCTGGACCTTTTCGGGGAAGACTACTATGTCGAACTGCAGCGGCATGATATGCCCGAGCAGGAGCAGGTAAACGCAGTACTGCTGAAGTTCGCCAAAAAGTATAATGTACCCGTCATTGCTTCCAATGACTCCCACTATGTAGAACAGGAAGACTTTAACGCCCATGATATCTTGCTGTGTATCAATACCGGGGAAAAACAGGCAACTCCTACCAATAAAGAATTCAATGATGATGCCGAGTCCCGTAAAGGCACTCGCTTTGCTTTCTGGAACGACCAGTTCTATTTTAAAAATACCTCGGAAATGTCGGCCGTATTCTCCGATATGCCCGAGGCCCTGGACAATACCCAGATGATCGTAGACAAGATCAAACCCTTACAATTAAAACGGGATATCTTGCTGCCGAACTTCGTGGTGCCCGATGAATTTAACAATGACCAGGATGCATACCTCATGCACCTGACCTGGAAAGGCGCTCATGAAAGGTATAAAGAGATCACCGCAGATATTGAAGAACGAATCAATTTCGAGCTGTTCACCATTCGCACGATGGGTTTTGCAGGTTACTTCCTGATCGTAGCCGATTTCATCAAAGCAGGCCGGGATTTGGGTGTATTTATTGGTCCGGGACGTGGCTCCGCAGCAGGGTCTGCGGTGGCTTATTGTATCGGCATTACTAATATCGACCCCATCAAGTACAACCTCCTGTTTGAGCGTTTCCTGAACCCGGACCGTAAGTCCATGCCTGATATCGATACCGACTTCGACGATGAAGGACGCCAGAAAGTTATTGATTATGTAGTCGACAAATACGGTAAGAACCAGGTAGCGCACATCGTTACTTACGGTACCATGGCCGCAAAGATGAGTATTAAAGATGTGGCCCGCGTATTGGATTTTCCACTCCAGGATTCCAATGCCCTGGCAAAGCTGGTCCCGGACAAACCGGGTACCAAATTAAGCCGTGTGTTACACGCCCCCATCACCTCCAAAGAGGCAAAAGACGGGGACAAGTCGCTGGAAGATAAAGAAGGCTACGGTCCGGAGGATATAGAAAATATCCTGAAAATACGCGAGCTGTACAAAGGGACTGATGAAGCGTCTAAAGTCCTGCATGAAGCGGAAAAACTGGAAGGTTCCGTACGCAATACCGGTATACACGCCGCTGGGATCATCATCGCGCCTAAAGACCTTTCTGACCTGATCCCGGTGAGCACGGCCAAAGACGTTAATTTATTGATCACCCAATATGAAGGTAAGATCATTGAAGATGCAGGGGTGATCAAGATGGACTTTTTGGGCCTGAAGACCCTCTCCATTATCCGCGATGCCCTGAACCTGATCAAGATGAACTATGGAATTGATATCGATATTGATGCCATTCCATTGGATGATGAAAAAACGTATGAATTATACCAGAGAGGCGACACCAATGCAACGTTCCAGTTCGAGAGCCCGGGTATGCAGAAACACTTGAGGGATCTCAAGCCCGATAAATTTGCCGATCTGATCGCGATGAACGCCCTGTACCGGCCCGGACCGCTGGCTTATATCCCTAACTTTATCAAACGTAAGCACGGGGATGAAGAGATTACCTATGACTTACCCGAGATGGAAGAGTTCCTGGCGGAGAGCTACGGGATTACCGTATACCAGGAGCAGGTGATGTTGCTGTCCCAGAAGCTGGGCGGCTTTACCAAAGGAGATGCCGACGTATTGCGTAAAGCAATGGGTAAAAAAGACCGGGCTACCCTGGATAAAATGAAAGGCAAATTCGTGGAAGGTGCGGTAGCCAAAGGGCACGATGCCAAAGTGCTGGATAAGATCTGGACCGACTGGGAAGCCTTCGCCCAGTACGCGTTTAACAAATCGCACTCTACCTGTTACGCCTTCGTGGCCTTCCAGACAGCTTACCTGAAAGCACACTATCCTAGTGAATACATGGCTGCGGTGATGAACAATGCCAATAGTATTGATAAGATCACTTTCTTTATGGAAGAATGCCAGCGCATGGGTCTGCAGGTTTTAGGGCCTGATGTGAACGAGTCTATTAAAGGGTTTTCAGTAAACAAAGATGGCGTTATCCGCTTCGGCCTGGGCGCTCTCAAAGGCGTAGGCGAGGCCGCTGTCGAAGACCTGATCAGGGAAAGAGAAGAGAACGGGATTTATAAGGATATTTTTGACCTGATCACCAGGGTAAATCAAAGAACGGTCAATAAAAAATCATTGGAAAGCCTGGCCTATGGCGGCGGTTTTGATGGTTTTGACAATATGCACCGCGGCCAATACTTCCATGTTGGCCCGGACGGGGAAACATTTCTTGCTAAAATTATCCGTTACGGGCAGCAGGTACAGGCCGATGCGGCGATGAACACCATCAGCTTATTCGGTGATATGGAAATGCCGCAAACCAAGCATCCTGATATCCCCAAAATGGAACCCTGGTCTTTGGCCGATCGTTTGAATTACGAAAAAGAAGTGATCGGGATTTTCCTGAGCGGGCACCCGCTGGATAATTTCCGTTTTGAGAAAAATAACTACCAGATATCTGATCTGGCCGACCTGGACCAATTGATCGACCGCCCGGTCCGGGTAATGGGTTACATCAGCAATCCGCTGCACCTGTTGACTAAGAAGGGAGACAAGTACGGCAGGTTTACCCTGAATGATTTCAGTGGATTTAAAGAGATCTTTCTTTGGAAAGAAGACTATGTGAAATACTGTAATTTCCTCTCCGAAGACCAGAAGATCGTGATCATCGGCCGCTACCAGGAGCAAAGGTTCCGCCCCGGAACCTTTGAACTGAAAATACAGGATATGATGCTGATGGGCGAAGTTAGAAAACGCTTTACCAAAGCCATCCGGATCCGTACCAGCTTTGATTTATTGAATAACGACCTGATCGATCTCCTGAAAAGGAACTTTGCGCCGGGTGGCGGCGACTGTGAGCTGGAAGTGTTGGTAGCAACCGAAAAAGGCGACTTGAAGTTGGACTCGGATAACAAAAGCTCCATCCTCCTGACCGATGACCTGATCGATAACCTGGTGGAGATGACCGAAAGTAATTTGCTGGAATACCGGGTCGTACCCAACTAAAAGCAAAGACACTTCTGCTGCATTAAATATACGGAAAAATTTTTAATATAAGCCCCCCGCTACGCTAAGCAACGGGGGCTTTTTTACGTCTTATGATAAGGGCACTCATAAAAAACCTCCTGATATGAAATTAAAATCCCTGGCCTCCTTGTTGCTTATGGTAAGCTTATTGACGATCCTGTTTGCCGCCTGCAGTAAAGATGGCTCCCATTCCAGCTGTTTTGATGAAAAGCTTTATGAAGAGTATAAAGATCGCTTTTGTACTATGGATTGCCCGGGTGTAACCGGTTGCGACGGTAAAACCTATTGTAATGCCTGCGAAGCGGCCAAACAAGGTATCCGTGCAAAATAAAACACTTCTCTTTACAACCTGTCAAATAAAGGATCATGAAACAGTTGCTATTAACGATTGCGGGCCTGCTGAGCTTTGCGGCCTGCAATAAATCGGGCAAAATAACCGGAGGGAGTGCCTGTATTAAGGCCAAAGTAATCGCTTTCAGAAACGGGCCGGAGACCTGTAGCAGTGGCGCGACCGTGAAGCAATATACATTCCGGAATCAAAATGTATATGTTTTCGACCAGGGTACCTGCGGCGCTGATTTTGCCCAGCCGGTATTAAATGAAACCTGTGATACCCTGGGGTTCCTGGGCGGCATCTCCGGGAACGGCGGCATACAAGGGCAGAACTTTTATGCTACCGCAACTTATGTAAGTACCATCTGGAGTAATTAGTTGTTGAGCAGGAACTCGATTGTTCTCGGGAAAAAATGATGCTCTAAGCGATGGATCTTTTGCGCCAGGCTTTCCGGCGTATCTCCTTCGGAAATAGTACAATGAGCCTGGATAATGGTATTGCCCTCATCATAATGCTCATTTACATAATGAATGGTAATCCCGCTTTCTTTTTCTTTACTGTTGATAACGGTCTCGTGCACATGCATGCCATACATACCTTTGCCACCATATTTAGGCAGTAATGCCGGGTGAATATTGATGATCTGATTGGGAAAAGCTGCCACTACCGTATCAGGTATTTTCCATAGAAAACCCGCCAGGACCAGCAGTGCCGGTTGGTAAGATTGCAATTGCTGAACAAACGCTTCCGATTTGAAGCTATTGCGGTCAATCATTATGGTAGGGATGTGCTGCTCTTCGGCGATTTTTAAAACACCCGCTTCCGGTTTGTTGCATACGATAGCAACCGGCACGACCTCCTTATTGTCTTTAAAGAATTCAATAATGGCTTTAACATTAGAGCCGGCCCCGGAAGCAAACAAAATGATGTTTTTCATGTTGCGAAGGTAAAAATAAATGCTCACCTAACCCAGGCGAGCATTTCAAAAAACAAACAAAAAAAAGCTATTTCTTAGTTTTCTTATATTTAGAGACCAGGTCGATCACTGCGTTTCTTTGCAGCAGTTCCGGCTGTAGCTCCTCGATGATCTTAATTTTCCTGGGCGCCTCTTCAATCGCATCTTCCAGCTTTAACATGGCTTCCTTACTTTTTCCTTTGGCGAAAAGGATCAGCGCTTCGTAATAAATGAAGTCGGCTGAAGGTTCAAAAAAGTTGCCCGATTCTTTCACCTGGGTAGCGGCTTCATCATAATATCCGAAAAGGTACAAAGCTTTGATCAGCGAAAGCCAGCTTTTTTTATAATTAGGCCGGATCTTGATCGCAGAGATGTAACAGGCAAGGGCCTCTGGTCCGTCATTCAGTTGCAGCAGGCAATCGCCCAAAGCCAGGCAGTAATTTACATTTTCCTTATTCAGTTCGTAAGCCTTGGCAAATTGATTAAGCGCTTTATCCCAGTTATGCTCCTGCACATAAGTCTGACCTATTTTATAATAGATAGCATCGTCTGTCGGATTGAGCCGCGTGGCTTCCTGGTAATAGTGCCGGGCTTTCGGTAAGTTTTTCTTTTTTTCAAAACAATGCCCGATCGCTTCAAAGATCACATCCTCAGGTTTACCCAATTCCAGGTTTTTCTCCAGGGATTCAATAGCTTTATCATACCACTTCAACCGGATATAGGCTTCAGCCATATTACGATAGGCAATCTCAAATTTTTCATCAATAACTACGCAGAACTCGTAAGCGTCGATCGCCTTCTCGTAAAGCTTTAGTCCCTGGTAGGCAGAGCCCAGGTTAAACCAGGCTAAGGCGCTGTATGGGTGAGCGTCAATGATATTTTGATGTAATACAATACTTTCTTCCTGTTTTTCTGCAAAATCCGCCCAATAGCAGATTTTATGCAGCGCTTCTTCACAGTTCGGATCAATTTCTAAAATACCTTTTAAGGTATCAAATACTGCGTCCAGTTGTTCACATTCATCATAGACTTCAGCCAGCTCCAGCATAACGTCGATCTGCTCTTTACCCGTGAATAATTTGGACATTTCCAAAAGGTAAGCGGCAGCCTGGTCATATTTTAATTGTGCCACCAGGATATCTGAGCGCAAAACAACCGCGTCAAAAATAAGTTGATCTTTAGCATCCAACTCGTCCAGCACGGCAATTGCCTGACGGTACTTTTGCGCCTGGAAAAGAAGCTCAGCCTTAAGCATAAAAAACTCAGAAGAGAAGGGGTGGTGAACCAGGGCGAGCTCACAAGCGATGAGCGCTTCCGACTCCTGGCCGTTCTGGTAAAAATAATCTATGACCAATTCAAACTCCTGTTCATTCCAAAAACGCTCAGCATGGCCATTTTTTAGTGATTCGTATTGCGCTAACAGCTCTTCAATACTGCCGGCAAAATCATCATCGTCATTCCAATCATCATCAAACATAAACCAAACATTTAAGTACTAACAAATTTAAACAAAATATTGTTACGGTACTCCAAAAGCTTTTCAACATCATCAGATTAGTCTATATCCCCATATTTTTAGTCGATTTTATTCATGTAATTGGAATAAACTGTACCTTAGCAGACACATTTCATAACATATAAAATATATTTTAAAGTAAAAAATAGCCCATGAAGTTATTGCAAGGAAAAACAGCTTTAGTTACAGGAGGGAGCAGGGGAATCGGAGAGGCAATCGTTAAAAAATTCGCAGCAGAAGGTGCTGATGTCGCTTTTACCTATTTATCCTCAGATGAAAAGGCAAACGCATTAGCCAGTGAGTTATCGGCCCTCGGGGTAAAAGTAAAAGCTTATAAAAGCAATGCGGCTAAGTTTGCGGACGCAGAAGCTTTAGTGAATGATATCGTAAAAGAATTCGGGACTATTGATATTTGTGTGAATAATGCCGGTATTTCAAAAGACAATCTTTTGTTACGGGTTACGGAAGACCAATGGGATGATGTAATGGAAGCCAACCTGAAATCCGTATTCAACCTGACCAAACAGGTGATCCGCCCGATGATGAAAGCTAAATCCGGGAGTGTGATTAATATGAGCTCCGTAGTAGGCGTTCAGGGAAATGGTGGCCAGAGTTCCTATGCCGCTTCCAAAGCAGGTATTATAGGTTTTACCAAATCTATGGCCCTGGAATTGGGTAGCCGTAATGTGCGTTTCAACGCGATCGCGCCGGGCTTCGTAGAGACTGATATGACCCATTACCTCAAAGAAGGGGGAGAAGCGGTAGATAAATGGCTGATCAAGATCCCGATGAACCGTTTTGCAAAGCCGGAAGAAGTTGCTAATGTCGCGCTGTTCCTGGCTTCTGATATGAGTAGTTATGTAAATGGCCAGGTGGTGAATGTTTGTGGCGGTATGACCACCTGATTCACGC
>CAXYKQ010000332.1:0-7659 GCA_964277835.1 uncultured Edaphocola sp.
CGAACAAAATACCGGCCATCGCTATCGGCAATGCAGCGGCAGACTCGATCTGTAAATGGGTGCAAGGGGATAAGATAAAGGCCGTATTGAAAACGGACTGCGGGATGCAGGGCGAGGTGATGTCCTATAATGTGATCGGTGAAATCAAGGGAACGGGAAGCGGCTATATTACCGTGGGCGGCCACTATGATTCCTGGGATGTGGGCGAGGGTGCGCATGATGACGGAGCCGGTTGCGTACAATCAATAGAGGTCATCCGTTGTTTGAAGCAGTTGAACATTAAACCCAAAAATACCATCAGGGCGGTACTGTTTGCCAATGAAGAAAATGGCGCCAGGGGCGGAAGGGCTTATGCCGATAGCGCCCTTGCCAGGAAGGAAGTGCATACCTTGGCACTGGAAAGTGATGCCGGCGGATTCAGCCCCAGGGGCTTCAGCCTGGAGATGAATGATTCGGAGGCACAGCTGGTGAATTCCTGGAAGAAAATCTTACTTCCTTTAGGCTTGTACGACTTTGACCGTAAAGGAGGCGGTGTTGATATTGACCCGATGCGCAAAAAACTGAATACCCCTTTGGCAGGATTGATCCCGGACACGCAAAGATATTTTGATGTGCACCATTGCGACAAAGATGTTTTTGAAGCGGTGAATAAGCGGGAACTCCACCTGGGAGCGGCATCCATGGCTGCTTTTATTTACCTGGCGGATAAATATTTTCATTAGTATAATAGAAAATGCCCGGCTTGAAACCGGGCATTTTTGTTTGATCACCTTAGAATAAGGGTTATTTCTCAGGATTTAAGATAGCCGTAAAGCTGTTCTTGCCATTGAAGAATTTGTTGGCAGCCTCTTTGATGTCATTAACCGAGATCTTATTCAACTCATTTTCAAAATTTAAGAAGCGATCTGTACTGTAGTGGGCAAATTCCAGCTGTTGTAATTTAGCCGCCCAGTATTTGTTGGTTTTGATCTGCTCTTTTCTTTTCTCAACGATAGCGATCTTGGCTTTATCCAGGTCTTTGGCAGCCGGGCCATTCGTTTTCAGTGCAGTGATTTCCTGCTCCAACGCTTTGAGGATATCATTTACCCTTTCCGGGCCTGAAGGTAATTGAGTAGAGAATTCATAGTGTGGATAAGGGTCTCTTGAAAAACTTCCCTGGAAACCACCACTGTAAATCGCGGCCATTTCTTCCCTGATTTTTTCAATTACACGAATGGTTAAGATGTCACCGATAAGACTGGCTTTCAAAGACATATCTTCTGTGTAAGGCATTTCACCGAAATACTGCACGATGGTAAGGCTCTTAGGCTCTTTACCTTTTGCAAATACGAACTTGTTGTTGCCGGCTTTCATTCTTAAACCATTGTCTTTAAACGCCGGTTTGGTACCTTTTACAGGTAAGGAAGCAATGTACGTTTCTAATAACGGCGCTAAAGTAGCTTCGTCTATGTTACCTACAATGAAGAAGTGGAAACCATCCGCATTGGAGAATTCATTTTGGTAAATCTCGATGGCCCTGTTGGCAGAGATGCTTTTCAGGTCAGCTTCGGTAGGGAAGATCATCGGTGCGCGCGGATCGTTATTGTAAGCCACTTTGATCATCGTATCTACAAAAGCAATCTGTGGATTGGCTTTTACAAATTTCAACTGAGTACTCATTTTACCTACAAAACCTTTCAGCAATTCCTCATCCTTACGTGGTTCGGTTAACTGCAGGTAATTCAGCTGCAATAATTTCTCGAAACTTTTCACATCAGAGCTACCGGAAACCTGGGATTCTGTCTCTGATAGGGCGGGTACCAGGGAGATATTGCTGCCGGCAAGCGCTTTACTTAATGCCGTAGGGGTATATTTGCCATAGCCCATGGATTCGATCACCTCGGACATTAAGCTTACATTTACTTTATCTGCAGGACCATAGTTGCTGCTACCTCCTGATTTGACACCGTTGAAAATGATTTCGTCACTTTTGAAAGTGGTAGGTTTTACCGTCACTTTTATACCATTGCTTAAAGTGTAAGTGGTGGAACCCAATTTATCATTTTTTTCCGTTTTTGTAATGCTTCCTTTTACAGGCATTTTATCCAGCAAACTTTCAGAAACGGCTACATCTTCTTTCTTTTCCGGCGTTTGCTTCAGCGCATGGTTTACTGCTGCCAGTAAGGAAGCATCTGTCTTGATTTTATCATCATTTTTTTGCGGGCTCATTACCAGCGCGAAGAACTTATCTCTTCCTTCAGCCGGGAATAATTTTTTGAAAGCATCAGTAACTTCCTGCGCAGTGATTTGCGGCAATAAAGTTTTGTACAATTCGTATTCTCTTTCAATGCCCGGGATTGCTTCCTGCTCCAGGAAGTTTCTCTGGTATTCACCTAAGAAGCTGCTGGAATTCGTGGTATTACGCTCATTGTAGGTTTTCTCCATACCGCTCAGCATATTACGTTTTACTAATTCCAGTTCATTTTCGCCAAAACCAAAGGTTTGCACACTTAATACTTGTTCCACAGCCGCATTAATACCTGTGGCAAGATCCGTACTCGGAACCAGTACTACACCAAAACCATTATAGCCTCTGAAATAAGTAGAGTTATTCACACCGGCATAAGTAAACGGCGGTGTTCCTGACTCTGTAAGGTCTTGCAGTCGTTGGTTCAACACGCTGAAAGCAAGCTGCTCGGCCAGGGTGTTTTTATAATCGGCCACGGTTGCATCCGGGCTTGCTTTTTTTGCTGAGAAGTTCAGCATAAATACGGTGTTGGTTTGCTCCGCATCCGTTAAGAACATTGCTTCCGCTTTAGTATACCCTTTACCTTCATACACCGTACGCTGGCGTGCATTCACGGGGTTTTTCAAGCCGGAGAAGTGTTTTTTGATCATCGCTTCCGCCTTGTCAGCCGCGATATCACCTACTACGATTACTGCCATTAGGTTAGGGCGGTACCATTCTTTATAGAATCTTCTTAAAACTTCAGGTTTAAAAGTTTTCAGCAATTCGTCTTTACCGATCGGCAGGCGCTCTCCGTACCTGGTGCCGGCTAATAATTTGGGTAAGAATTTCTTTGCCATCCTGTCTTGTGCGCCTTTGCCCAGGCGGGACTCTTCCAGGATTACTTTACGCTCTTCATTAATATCTTTATCTGTCATTAACGCGCCCTGTGCCCATTCCTCCAGTATCTGGAAGCCCGTTTCGATATTTTCAGGGTTATCAGTAGGGATAGGCAGCATGTAAACGGTCTCATCAAAGCTGGTATACGCATTCAGGTCTGCCCCAAATTGCACGCCCATGGATTGCAGGCGGCTTACCAATTCATTTTTAGGAAAGCTCTTAGTGCCGTTGAACAACATGTGCTCTGTGAAGTGGGCCAGTCCGAGCTGGTCCTTATCTTCCATGATCGAGCCGGTGTTGATCACGATGCGCAGTTCAACTTTGTTTTCAGGTTTGCCGTTGTTGCGGATATAATACTTTAATCCATTAGGTAAGGTCCCGGTTTTAACCTTGGGGTCTTGGCCAAGCTTGTCGCTCAGGTTTTGTGCCTGTAAGCTGCCGTTAAAGGGAAGCGTCCCTGTCAGGCCGGCAGCCAACAAAGCAATCTTGAACATTTTTGTCAACATAATAAATATTGCTTTTTGATTAAAATTTTCACAAATTTAGTAAAAACTACGGCGCAGGCCGTAAATATTACAGTTTAACGAAATGAATAATGGCTGGCGACCACCATTCGTTGCCTATAAGTATCTTGACGGTAAATAGGTTATCGCTACAAGCATTTTTCTACTTTTACGTATCTTTGCTCTTGTTTTTGAAATTAATTCGGTTTTGATGTGAAACAAGAGGGTACAATAACTGCTCCCATTGACTGTAATGCCTGTCTCTCTCAGGCTTATCATATTGATGTGGCGCAAAAGGGGCGTTCCATTAGAGAGTACTTCTTTAAGGATTTTTGGCTTTGCTTTGGTAATGTAAGGCACGAGCGGGAGAAGCTGGTTAATTTTGACTGTGCAGAGCCGTCTGTAAGGATGCTCTTCCAGTTTTGTGGCTCCAGGGCATTAAAATTAAATGATTTTTCAGATGTACTGGAAATGAGCTGCAATAGCCACGCCTTATTTTATACAAAGACGAGTAGCGGTCAGGTACAGGTTAGTGGTTGCGAAGAGCAGGGCTTTTTAGAAGTTAATTTCCAGCCTAAATTCCTGTTGTCTTATTTACCGGAGAACGAGAGTTTCTCAACCCTTGTTGAAGGAATCCACAAAAAGAAAAGCACTTTTCTTCACTCAGAAAATAACACCATAACGGTAGCCATGCAGGCAATTATCGACAGTATTCTCGAGTCGGACCGGGAGGGCGGGCTACAACATCTCTTCCTCGAAAGTAAAGTGAAAGAACTGCTGCTGCTGCAGATTGAGAGCTTCATGCGCAAGCCGCACCAGGATGCAGAATTAATTCAAAAATACCATGCCGGTAAGATCTACCAGGCTAAGGCCATTATCGAAGCCAATATTGGCAAGCCCTGTTCTTTAATTGATCTGGCACACCAGGTAGGCACTAATGAATGTACCTTGAAGAAGGGATTCCGGGCACTTTTAGATACCAGCGTACATAATTACTGGAATGAACTTAAGATGAAAAAGGCGATGAAAATGCTGATGGAAAGCGATGCTTCTGTGGCAGACATCTCAATGGATATCGGGTTCAAAACGCCGCAGCATTTTTCTACCGCGTTTAAGAAATATTATGGCATCACTCCGGGGGCAGCCCGTTTGCAAAAAAAGTAATATCTAAAAGGTATATAAAGTAAAATGCCCCATCTATGTCGATGGGGCACTTTTTATTCTTATAAAGTTAATCCATTTTCCTGTTCTGGATTGTCCTCCTGTTTTTTTCTCCTTACTACGTAGAACACGATGGTGCCCAATAATACTATCGTCACTAAGATGCTACCCAGCAAACTCACCGTTTCGTCTTTTTTGAATTGCTCATTTACATATTTGAATTCTATTTTATGCTTTCCTGCCGGTACTTTTATGGCTCTTAGTACATAGTTTACCGGGAAGATCTCGGTCGGTTTACCGTCGACATAAGCGGTCCAGTTTTCAGGATAGTAAATTTCCGAGAATACGGCTAAACCGTCATGGCTATTGTCAGATTCATAAACCATGTGGGGAGGAGCGTAGCTGGTCAAAGTGATCTTAGCAGCAGAATCGGTTTGGAAATTGTTACTCCCGATTGACTTTTGGTATTGATCTCTGACCACAGCCTCCACCTTAGGATTGAATGCGCCAGCTGTTGTATCTTGCTTAGGATCAGTGATGGCCGGGGCGTTCATGGCCATGATCGTTTCATCTGCCGTTTTCGTGTATTTGACTTTGGATACGAACCAGGCATTGCCCAGGGCTGCAGGATTAGGAATTACCGTAGCATTTCCTTTGCCGTCAGGGTTAATAATGTACTTCGTGTTCAGCATGTTCAGCACGGAACCGTTCAGTTTACTGATCTGGGTCTCGATCAGATCCTGGTAAGACTGTAGCTTAGCGGCATGATATCCGCCAATTGTTTTTACAAAATAAGAAGTTTTGGCGTCATTGGTAAAATTGATGGAAAGGTCCAATACTTTGAAGTTCGGATCGGGGTCTTTCATGATCTGGGCTTCGGCCGGTCTTGGAGTAAAGTACTCCTGCTCGATAGCATAAGCATCTTTATAAGCATTTTCGTTAAGATACCTGTGGGCTACCGACCATAGATCTACGGTACTTGCCAGGCCTATCACGATAACGGCAACCTGAGCCGAGATACGTTCTTTTACCAATGCCCAGAGCGCAGCAATAGCGATAACAATAAATACCAGGCTTCTTAAACCATCTTTTAGGGCCATAGCCGCGCGGTCTTCTTTAAGCGCCTTTAGCAAAGTGCCGGCATGCTGTCCAAAGCTTTGTGTCAATTGATCATCCGAGGGACTTTTGTAGCTCATCATAGACTGGCTGTAAAGGATCAGGGCAACCACAATGCCTAAAGTAAGGATGCTGGCCTGCTTGAATTTTTTAAATAAAACGGCTTTGTCCTGCTTTGTATTGATAAAGTCATATAAGCCCCAAAAGGCCAGCATAACCGTAATTATTGTAGAGAAAGACAATACCATATTAGGAGAGCGGAACTTATTGAATAGCGGCATGTGGTCAAATAACCAATAGTTCAGGCCGGAAAAGTTCCTACCCCAGGACAGCATGGCAAAAAATACAGCGGCTCCGAATAATACCCATTTAAAGGGACTTTTTAAAGTGAACATCGCCAGTATTGCCAAGAAACAAACAATAGCGCCAAAATACATAGGCCCGGAAAGGAATGGCTGGTCACCAAAGTAGGTGGGAGCCTGGGCTGTCATAGCCGATACCTGCTGTGCCGGAACGCCAAGCTGGCTGAGCGCCTCCCCGTAATGAGAGTCTTCTCCAATATCAGATCCGGAAGCACCGCCATAAAGGTTGGGAATAAAAGCACAAAAGGTTTCGCCGATACCGTTGCTCCAGGAGAATGCATATTCTTTGGACAAGCCCCCTTTTGTTTCCTGTAGTTGATGCTCCTTATTAAGGGTCAGCTCACTTCCGCCGCCGCGGATAGAATATTTAGCATAATCCGAGGTGCCGGTAAGTGCAGGATATACGGTCAGCGCACTGATGAGCGTAATGACCAATATAATTGCAGATGATTTGAAAAAGCCGACGAGTTTTTGCGTTCTTATCGCAACCACCAGGAAATAAGCGCAGATCGCAAGGATCAGCGCGATACTGTAATAAATGATCTGAAGGTGGCCGGCCGCCATGTAAAAGCAGAAGAATAAGGTAAAACTTATTATACCCGGGAGGTATTTTCCCCGGTATATATAGAGCAAACCACCGATTACCCCGGGCAGATAAGCCAGGTTGAGCACCTTGTTAACGTGACCCGCAACCAGAAGAATACTGGTATAAGCTGAAAGTGCATAGGTTACAGCGCCGATGGCGGAGATGAGCGTATTAATCCGCATGGCTTTAAGCAAAACAAAGCATCCTACCATCGTGAGCAGGATATAGCCTATCGGATTTACCATGTTGTCAGCAGATTGGAACAACAGGAAACTTGCAAGGTGGGAATACCAGGTGGTGGGCGATACCTGGTAAATCATTGATGCGGGCATACCCCCGAACATATTATTGGACCAGCCGGGGTTTTGTCCCGTTTTGTCATAATAGTCGCGTGCCTCTTTACTCATATACAGCCAGCTGATGGTATCGTGGGGAGCAATCCGGTCGCCCTTGACTGCCGGACCACTGAATAAAGCACTGATGATTACAAAAGCTACAATAGCGATTAGGTTGGGCAAAAGGTTTTTGAACCAATTGTTCTTTTGCATAAAACTGATGTTATTTTTGATATATAAAACTATAGAGATGGACAAAAATATAATTTAATTTGAACAAATACCGCTTTAGATTTTTGTTTTATTTTGTGCTATGGACAGAATTGACAAATTAAAACAATTTCTTAATCAAAGCCCCAACGAACCTTTTTTAACCCATGCTTTAGCATTAGAATGGATCAAGATCGGTAACCTGGAGGCAGCTTTGGACTGCTTTGAAAGTAACAGGGCCCATAACCCGGGATATGTGGGTACTTATTATCATTTGGCG
>CAXYKQ010000333.1:0-2950 GCA_964277835.1 uncultured Edaphocola sp.
GAAAAACAAACAAATAAATCATATATGAAGCACATCTTTACCTTAGCCCTGGCTTCCCTACTGACACAAACAGTTATCGCCCAGGAGGTTCCTAAAGTTGAAAAAGCGTCAAAAACAGGCAAAGTCTATTTTGGCATTAATATGGACACTTACATCTTATCTTCATCCCTGTTTGAAAGAGGTGCTGAAGATTTTGTAACCGTTCCAAGATTCACTTTATTCCCGCATATCGGTACTTCGGTGCACTATAATTTCTCAAGGGGATTTGGTATATTTAGTGGTTTAGGGGTCAAAAACATAGGCTTTATCGACAAGTACAATAATCCCGACAGCACTGTTATCCGTAGAAATTATACCATCGGTATTCCTTTAGGATTTAAGTTTGGCAACATGTCCCGCACTTATGCGATGATCGGGGGTGGTATCGATATCCCGTTCTGGTATAAAGAAAAAGGATTTGTGAAGCGTAATGATAAAGACAAAATGAATGAATGGTTTTCGCAACGTTCTGCAGCTGTTTTACCTTATGTTTTCGTGGGAGCAAGGTTTCACCCCGGCGTATATGTAAAGGCAGTGTATTACCCTACTAACTTTATGAATCCTGATTTCAAGGAGACTGTAAATGGTGTAACCGTACAACCTTACCAGAATTTTAATGTTAACCTGATGATGTTGAGTGTGGGTTTTGACCTTCCTTACCGTCCAAAATATGATTAATTCTTTTCGCTACGCGAAAACCTATATAATAAAAACCGGCGCCATTGCCGGTTTTTATTATATAGGTTAGTCCTGCAAATCTATTTGCCTGTGATGCCGTTATCAAAGATAATGATCACCGAAAAATGCCAGTTCGTTTTAGTCGCATAATTAAAGCCCGGAGTATTGTCAGCGGATGTTCCTATTTTTGCAGCATGCCCAAAATACTGCTCACAACGCTTAATGCCAAATACATCCACCTGAACCTGGCCATTCGCATCTTATACGATTTGAACCGGGAAAAAGGGGACCTGGACTTTTGCGAGTTTACTATTAAGAACGATCCGCAGGAAGTGGCGCAGGCCTGTATTGCTTATGATGTAGTTTGTTTTAGTTGTTACATCTGGAACATTACGCAAACACTTGCCGTAGCAAAGGCTATCAAATCATTAAGGCCGGAAACTAAAGTACTGCTGGGCGGCCCTGAAGTCAGTTACGAATGGGAGCCGGTCATCGCCAACGACGCGGTTGATTTCCTGATTATCGGGGAGGGAGAAATTCCTTTCGAACAATTTATCAGCAATTATCCCGATGTAAGCAATGTGGCTAACCTGGTATCAAAAGAAGGGGGGCAAATTCATTACAACAAACAGCAGGTACAGTTTGATGTACAATTGTTGGCCGACCGTAATCCTTACCAATACGACCCGGTAGCGGAGTTACATAATAAAGTTTGTTATATCGAGACCAGCCGGGGCTGTCCCTACAAATGTGAGTTTTGCCTGGCCAGCCTGGACAATAAAGTGCGCTACCTGCCTATGGACACCATCAAAACTAATTTAAAGTACCTGATGGATCATGGCCGCACCATTAAATTCCTGGACCGGACATTCAATATCAAGAAGGATTTTACGATCGACCTGTTTGGCTTCATCCTGGAGCACTACCGGGAAGAGCATGTATTCCAGTTTGAAATCACAGCCGATATCGTCCACCCCGACATTATCAGGTTCGTCAACGAGAACGTGCCTAAAAACCTGTTCCGCTTCGAAATCGGGATACAAACCGTAAATAAGGAAAGTAACCTGGCCGTAAGCCGGAAACAGAATTTTGATAAAACGGCATCGGTGATCAAACAGCTGGATGAAAAAATTGAGATGCACCTTGATCTGATCGTCGGCCTGCCGCTGGAATACCTGGAAGATCTCAAATATAGTTTCGAGGAGACCTTCAAACTACATCCGCCGGAATTGCAGCTCGGGTTCCTGAAGTTTCTTAAAGGTACGCCGGTACGGGAAAAATATGAGCAATATGATTATGTTTTTGATCCGGAACCACCTTACCAGATCATCAGAAGCAAGTTCCTGAGTGAAGAAGATCTGTACCATATCACCCTCGCCGAACATGCCCTGGAAATTTACTGGAATAAAAAAAGAGCCTATCATACGCTGAAATACATCAGCGAACAGTACAGCATCTTCGATACACTTATGGGATTGGGCAAAAGCTTCGGCGCCTTATATCCTTTTCATAAATACACCTTAAAGCAGGTTTATGAAGTAGCCTTTGCCTATTTCAACACTCATTTTGAAGATCCTGTTTTACTGGAATTGCTGACTTTGGATTATTACACTTACTATAAAGTGAAGCCACAGGACCTTTTCCTGGTAGAAGTAGGCAGAGATACCCGATTTGAAAAAATAGCGCAACTGGGCTTAAATCACCATAAATATCGTTATGCCGTTTACCCGGTACACTTCAATGTAATGCAGTATATAGAGCTGGGCATTATTACTCCTGAAGAGGAACTGATGATTATACAATTTGACGGGGTAAATACAGGTAAAGTTTTACTGGAACACGAAGCTTTGTTGTAATGATTGATGGTAATGAGGACCGGCTATTCCCACCTTTAATGCGATAAACTGGCTGGTCGGGTTCCAGCGTGAGGCATCAATTTTACTAATAAAATAAGCCCCGGGTGTTTTATTACCGGGGCTTGCCTGTTAAAGACTACTTACTATCTTAATAATGTAATATTACCCGACTGCTTGAACGGTTTGCCATCTATGGTAGTGGCCTTTACCTGGTATACATATACCCCTGTTGGTTGTGGTGAGCCGTTAAAAGTACCATTCCAGCCTTGGCGGATATCTTTTGTTTCAAATATTTTTTGTCCCCAACGGTTATAGATCTCGAACGATGCTAACGTTGCAAGGCCTCTCACGCTGACTTTATAATCCCCATAGTTGGG
>CAXYKQ010000334.1:0-4037 GCA_964277835.1 uncultured Edaphocola sp.
TACCGATGTTATCGTAGCAGTGATGGGCGAATTTGAGAACATGACAGGAGAGGCTGCTTCGCGTACCAATATCGACCTGCCGGGCATCCAGAAGGAATTCCTTGCTGAACTGAAAAAGCTGGGCAAGCCAATCGTTTTAGTGCTTATGAACGGAAGGCCGCTTACCCTTAGCTGGGAAAATGACAATATGGATGCTATACTCGAGGCATGGTTCCCCGGTACTATGGGTGGCGATGCCATTACGCAGACGCTTTACGGCATCAACAACCCGGGCGGTAAGCTGCCGATAACCTTCCCGAGGAATTTAGGGCAGGTGCCTCTCTATTATAACCATAAAAATACAGGAAGGCCTTATTTAGGGTCTTCCGACCCTGAACAAAAATACAAGTCCCGTTATATCGATTCGGATAACAGTCCCCTTTATCCCTTTGGTTACGGGCTTAGCTATACTAAGTTTGAATATTCCAACCTGAAGCTGTCAGCAAAAAGCATGAGCATGGGCGGGAAAATCAAAGTTAGCGTTGATGTTGCCAATACCGGAAATTATGACGGTGAAGAAGTAGTGCAGTTGTATGTTAAGGATGAATTCGGGTCGGTGACGCGCCCGGTGAAAGAGTTGAAAGGGTTTACCAAGCTGCTCCTTAAAAAAGGGGAGAAGAGAACGGTGGAATTTGACCTTTCTTCCGATGACCTGAGATTTTATAACATAGATATGAAATTCGTTGCAGAGCCGGGAGACTTTGAAGTGTCGGTAGGCGGCAGCTCTGATGCGAACCTTAAAGATAAGTTTGTGTTAGTTAAGTGAGTTTAATTTTGTTGATCTTTGTGTGTAAAGGCTGTCTGAAGGGGACAGCCTTTTTTATTATGAAAATACTTATTGTTGGGTATTTTTCCATAATAAAATGTTAATACCTTTGAGGTAAACTACTTCTAAACCTCAATATTATGTTGCGATGTTTCTTGATAATAAGTTTGTTATGGGCTGGGATTGTATTTTCTCAGGATAAATGCAGGGCCGATGAACCACAGTTTGTAATGAATCGGTCATTCTCTTCAAATGATTCCAATGAAAGAGTGACAATACCGGTAATCTTCCACGTGCTTTACAATACTGTAGACCAACAAATTCCCGATTCGCAAATACAGGCACTATTGGATGAACTCAATGAGGGTTTCTCCGGTAAGATGGATATCAGCAATGTGCCGGCTGAATTTGCCGGGGCTATAGGCGGTGATACAGGTATCAGGTTTATATTGGCCGGTACTTTACCAGACGGTTCATCACCTGTTAAAAATGTTCCCACCAATACCAGGGTGTTTAAATATAATAAGAGAAAAGCATTTGAGGAGAGCCCGATATACAGTCCGGACAGCTACCTTAACGTATATGTATGCAATACTAATACGGGAGCTTATACGCCTACCGAAAGCAGGTACCATGGAATTGTATTGGACTACACTCTTGCAAAACCGGGTAATAAAACGCTGATACATGAGGCAGGGCACTGGCTTGGTTTGCGCCATATTTTTGGCTCAAAATGGTTATGCAGGGATGGGGACGGACTCGCAGATACACCTCCCCAAAAAAAATATTTTGGCTGTGAAGACAGGGTTAATTGCCAGGGCCGCATAATGAGTACCAACTTTATGGGTTACGGCGGCGATTGCAGAAACTTTTTTACATGGGATCAAATAGCCGTAATGAGGGAATTTGCAATTAACATAAAAGGTTTTGTTCCTGTTGCTGTTCCAACAGAAGCGGCAGTATTACCCTCGCCGGTGGTACATACCTATGCAAAGGCTGTTGATGCTTATGAAAATGAAAGTCTATATGGATTTTTTGCAATTTATACCCAAATCATTACGCCCAATTTCAACAGAAATCCATTTTCAACCACTCGCGATACAGTAGGCATTTTAGATTTAGCGAATGATGACGAAGCGAAGAAGCAGGCGGCCACTTCCATAAGTTGGGAGGCTTCGGTAATTAATGGCCTTGCTACTTTTATGGCAGGCAGGTTTAAGGAAGAATTATTACATACGGGGCTTAATCAGGTGTTTAAAAGGATTGTAGCCCCTAATAAAGATGAAATGGACCAGTCTGAAATTGTATGCGCATTCTTTCCGCAAACAACCGAACAGATGAAATTGCTCTATAATTCAGGAAATGCCGCTTACTATAGCGCTGATCTTGTGTTCTTAAAACAGGTTGCTCAGAATGACGTTAAAAACCTGCCTGCATCAATTCTCAAAAATCCACAAAAGATATTCCCAAAACTTAAAGACTATTCCGAAATACAGGATATGATCACTATAGCAGGAGAAATAATAAAATCGTCTGGTGAAAATCTACCTATAGATGAAATAATCAACCGTATCGCTAAAAATAGTTATAGTAACCCGGTACAGCAGTTTACCGCAGCTGCGGCAATCATTTCCAATGGCCTTATTAATATTCAGGGAGCCGGAACCGAATGGGTAAATCCGCTGGTATCGCTCAAGCCTGAAGATGTGCTGACAGATACTGTTGTAAAAAATTTCTATTTGCTTATGTATAATCAACTGTATGAGTTGCCTGCGTTCAGGGCATATATAGAAAATAACGATGCTGTGGAAACAGCCAAAAGGATACAAAGTATGCTTTTATTTGTTAATGACCTCAATACAACTTATGAATACCTGAAGTCTAAAGATTTTAAGCTTAGCACTCCACAGGAAAAGATACAGTATATTAAATCGCTTAACGAGTCGCTGGTAGTTTTCGTAAAAAAAATATCAAATATTCAACAGATAAATGCAGCATTGCATATTAATGACAAGATGCTCGAAATCACTGGTAAGTATGTTGGTATTGCAGAGCTTTTCATTAAGGAAGACTATTTGGGAGGAGTGACGCAGCTCACCATACAGTTGGGAGAGTATATGGGTTCAAAAGAAACAAAATATAACCGTATGCTCGTTTTTGTATCGCAGCTTGCGGCTATCAATGACCAGGCAGATATGGAAGCATTGTTAAACGCATATTCTGCACCGATAGGGAGTGCTTCTGTTAAGAGGAGTTCTCCTTTCAGCCTTACGCTCAACAGTTAT
The DNA here is from genome assembly GCA_964277835.1 of uncultured Edaphocola sp. Lineage (GTDB taxonomy): Bacteria > Bacteroidota > Bacteroidia > Chitinophagales > Chitinophagaceae > Edaphocola. The sequence goes on from CAXYKQ010000334.1 coordinate 3,091, forward strand.
GTAGGGCCAACTGCCGGATATGAATGGGTGCGTTCGGGCAGCGATAATCAGGATTCGTCTTATTACGGAATTACTGCCCCTATAGGCCTTTCTCTTTCATTTAAGCCTTTTCATAAAGGTTCAATGACACTGTTCTTTAGTGTTTTAGATCTTGGGTCGCTGGTTAATGCAAGATTCAAAAATGACAATACTACCTATAGCGAATTAAAATTTGAGCATTTCCTTGCTCCGGGTGCAGGGCTGTATTACAATTTTAATGGGGCTCCGGTAACTATTGGCCTCAACTGGAACTACATAAATAATTTAAAAGACATAAAATACCAGGAAGGCGCTACTGCTACTATATCTGAAGGGCGCGATGTTTCCCGACTGAATTTTTCTGTGCTGTTCGATATTCCGCTAATCACTATTTTTAATAAGAAAGAAAAGTAAGGTTATTTCAGCTTTAGATACTAACGTTCCATGCAGGCTGTCTTAAATGGCAGCCTTTTTTTGATACATTTGCCTTTAAACCTATGAAACCATGAGATATGTTATTGCCTTCTTTTTCCCGTGGCTTTCCCTCTTCCTTCAGGGTAAAATAATGTCGGGATTTATCTGTCTTGTTTTGCAGCTGACGCTCATTGGCTGGATACCGGCATTTATTTGGGCAGTAAGCTCGCTGAACCGTATGTATGCCGACAGGCGCAACAGGCAGCTCATCAGGGCTGTTGAACGGAGCCGGAAATAAAGCCGGTCAGTTGTTTTTATCATATCCGCATTGCAAACGATTGAAGCCCATGGATTTTTAAAGACAATCCTTATTTCAGGGTGTTTTTTTAGCAGATTGATTAATCGCAATCCCGCATGATATCTGTATATTTATGAAATTTTTAATTATGAAATTTTACGTTACAGCAATCATTATTTTCTGCGCGGGCCTGCTTAATGCCCAAACCGTGCAGTCG
>CAXYKQ010000335.1:0-9750 GCA_964277835.1 uncultured Edaphocola sp.
ACAATCTTATATTAAGTATGGTGGCTTGTTCCGCTCTTTGCAGTGGAAATGGTACCGCCAACACAATGTTTGGCTTAAAATAAAGCCTAATAATGATTACCCGATTACAAAATATACTTTTGTAGACCGAAATACAGACGATGAAATCAAGCTGTGATAAGCAGTAAACAAATAAGGAAAAAGCCGGTTGTCCAGAGAGGATAACCGGCTTTTTCGTGTTCTTACACCTGTTTTGTTTTTAATTTGTCAGAGAATTGTAATTATATGTTCATGGTATGGTAACGTTTTGCTAACATGTATGCGGCAGCTTTGCAGCGTTAACCTAAAAACATATCATGCAACAAAAAATTACCTTGTTAGGCGCCCTTGCGCTTATGGGACTGGGCTTAAATGCAAAAGCTCAGAACATCATTACCCCCATCATTCCCGAGGCAACCGTATGGAAGTACCTGGACAATGGTACCGACCAGGGAACGGCTTGGGTAGCGCCGGCTTTTAACGACAGCAGCTGGTCGAGCGGTTCTGCGGAATTAGGCTACGGAGATGGCGACGAAATTACCATCGTTAGTTCCGGCCCTAACAGCGCGCAAAAGTATACTACGACCTATTTCCGTGTGAAGTTCAACCTTACGGCTTTACCTACAATGAACCAGGTGGTAAGGTTAAGCTTGAGAAGAGATGATGGCGCAGTCGTGTACCTGAACGGAACGGAAATGGTGAGAGATAATATGCCCGCAACCAGCACCTATACCACTTTTGCCAGTTCCAATACCTCTTCAGAAAATGACTTCAGGCTGCACACCATTCCTGCTGCCGCTTTACAGTTGGGCGAAAATACCTTTGCTGTAGAAGTACATCAATGTGACCTGAGCAGCTCGGACCTTTCTTTTGCCCTGAAGCTGGATTATGTTGAACCTAAGCCGCCCGTTGTTTGTGATGCCGGTTTGGATTCTTTACACATTTCTAAGTTCTATTCGGTAATGCCGGGCGTGCAGGTTGATACGTTACGCATCCCTTCCACCCATGCTTACCAGATCGTCGCAATGGAAGGCGATCCTTATACCAACGCTGCCGATGGCCTGATGAAAGGCTTGTTTGACTTCACCGGTTACGTTCCTAAAGATGGCAGCAGCACAAAAGGTTATTTATCCATCAACCACGAATTGGGCAGCTGGCCGGCCGCCGGCGTATCGATGCTGGATGTGGCCTTCAATGATACTACCCACCTTTGGGAAGTATCTAAAAGTGTGCCCGTTGACTTCGGCGGTATCGCCGGTACCGGCAGAAACTGTTCCGGAACTGTAACGCCGTGGAACACGATCATTACTTCTGAAGAAACCTTACCGACTGCGGATGCCAACGGTGATGGCTACCAGGACGTAGGATGGATGGTAGAGATCGACCCGGTAACGGCGAAGATCAAAGATTATGATGGCGACGGTACGCCGGATAAGATCTGGGGTATGGGCAGGATGAGCCATGAAAACTGTGTGGCGGCTGCAGATCGCAAAACGGTTTATGAAGGTGCCGATGAAAGCTCCTACGGTTACATCTGGAAATATGTTGCGCATAACGAAGAAGACATGAGCGCAGGGAATTTATATGTATTGAAACTGGATGGTCCTATAGGCTCTGTAACTACCGGTCAATGGGTGGGAATTCCGAACTTTACTCCCGAAGATTGTAACAACGTAAAAACTTATGCCCAGGCCGTTGGCGCTACTAACTTCAACGCGGTAGAAGATGTAGAGATCAGTCCTTTAGATGGTAAGATCTATTTTACGTCAAAAGCGACCAGCCGTGTTTATCGTTTTAAAGATGACGGTTTACTCGTTAGTGAAGCGCAGATCTTCGTAGGGAATACCGCTACCGTTTACAATTACCAAATGGAAGACAGCACCGTCGTATCTGAACAATGGGGCGGTGGTGTAGATAACCTGACTTTTGATGATGCCGGTAACCTGTATGTACTTCAGGACGGCGGTCGTAACCACATTTACATGGTGCCTCCTTGTCATACACAAACTAATCCTGCGGTTAAATTATTCGCGGTGACCCCGGCCGGTTGTGAGCCTACAGGTATGACCTTTACTCCGGATTACAAATACATGTTTGTATCTTTCCAACACCCGGATGCCACTAACAGTTTTGGTATCGATGCCAACGGTGACACCGTAAGGATCAATAAAGAAGCGGCTGTTGTCATTGCCCGTAAAGAATTTTTAGGCATCACTTTCGTCGATACGACGACCGCTCCTCCTGTAGATACGACTACTTCTATCGGCAAAATCAATAACCTGTCTTTAGTAAGTGTTTATCCTAACCCCACTTCCGGTAAAGCTACGATCGAGTTAAGCAGCAAGATAAACGGTAAAGCCCAATTGATGATCTATAGTGTAGATGGTAAATTACTGTTTACAGAAGAAAGAATGATCAGAGCCGGAAATAATAAAGTTGAATTAGAACTAAGCAACTTACCGGTGGGTATTTATCAAACTGTGATTAACGTTAACGGCAGTACCTTACACAGCAAAATAATTAAGCAATAAAGACATAATGAAACTCAACATTAAAATGAGTGCAGTGATAGCCTTTCTTTTGATGAAAGGCTATACTGCATTTACACAAGAGGGGAAAATTGACTGTGCCACGCATGTATTCAAGACCATCCCGGAAGCGCTGAACTATAAAGATTGCGCCACAAAACTTTCTATGCGCGTTGCAAAGATAGAAAGAGTGAGCGAGCAGATCGGTAAGCTCAAAGCCATAACCTACCTGGATTTGAAGAGCAATAGCCTAAGAGAGTTGCCGGCAAGTATTGGCGCTTTAAGCCGACTGGAGCAGTTGATTGCAAGCGAAAACCATTTAAAGAGTCTGCCGGAAACTATTGAAGGCTGGCATTCGGTCCGCTTTATACAGTTGGACAATAATAGTTTATCAGACCTTCCTTTAGGCCTGTTTAAATTGAGAAAATTAAACACCCTGGACCTGTCCTGGAACAATTTCGCTTCATTAAATAGCGATATCGGCAGCTTAGATCAATTGAAGATCCTGGACCTGAATCATAATAGTTTGTTGGTATTGCCCAAAGAAATCGGTAAACTGAAAGCCTTGCAGGAAATGGATTTGTCCTTTAATCAACTGAAATCGATACCGGGAGAAATAGTGAAATTGAACCGCCTGGAAAGACTGGCCCTGGCCAATAATGAACTCGAGCAATTACCAGGTAATATCGGTAAATTAAAAAATCTGAAATCAATTATTGTGACCCATAATAAACTACAACAATTACCGGAAAGCATCGGTGCTTTAAAAGAGCTGGAATCCATTTACCTGAGTTATAACCAGGTCAGTAAGTTGCCGCGTGCGCTCTATAAAATGAGCCATTTGCGTAACCTGGTACTGGTAGGAAACCCCATTCCTGAAGCTGAAATAAATGCCTTGAAGCAGGCTTTACCCAATACGAATATCGTTTTCTAAATTCCGATAATGAAGCATCCATTAAAAACGAAACTATTGTTGATTACAGCTGCTATTATTGCGCTGGTGGCCGGTATGAGTGCCCGTAAAAAAAATGAAATAGAAGCGCAGGCACAGCGCTATTACCAGCTGAATGCGGACAGCCTGAACAATACCGTGCAGCAAATGCAACGAGACCTGGCAGCAGGGGCCTCACAGCAAAGCCTTCAGGAAGATTTTAAAAAGGCAAGGATCTACTATAAGCGGATTGAAGCTTTTGTAGAATACCATTTGCCGGAATCTGCTTTAAAAATTAATGGTCCCAACCTGGTAGAGAGTGAGCCTTCGTTGCCCGAAGAGCCTATATTGCCAACCGGTTTCCAGGTGTTGGAAGAAGTGATTTATAGCGAAGAACCGCTGGACCGGCAAGCAGCTAAAATGGAAACGGACGGGCTGGCCTTTGCCTGTAACCGTATAAAAGTATCAGGTTCGCGTATCGAGTTTACCGCAACGAATATACTGGATGCTTTAAAGCTGAACCTGTACCGGCTGATCACGAAAGGGATCAGCGGCTTCGATGCTCCCGTAACGCTGAACAGTTTGCCGGAGGCTGTCGCCAGCCTGGAAGCGACAGAGCAACTCTTCCATTATTTTCCGCAATCCGATAAGCTGGCTGCAAGTATTACTGCAGCATTAACCTATCTGGAGGAGCACCGGGATGATTTTGACGGCTTCGACCGGGCTACTTTTATTGCAGATTATATCAACCCGCTTTGTGTGTTGATTTATGACTACCAGCTGGCGCATCAAATACCTTTTGCACAAACCCCGAACCGGGCGATCCCTGCTAAAATTCCACACCTGTTCAGCCCCGGGGCTATAGACCTTGCTTTTTATGCACCGTCAGGCGCCGCGTTGAACAATAAAGAACTTGCAGCGCTTGGGAAAATATTGTTTGAAGATAAGCGGCTGTCGGTAGCGAATAACAGGAGCTGTGCTACCTGTCATATCCCTTCTAAAGCCTTTACCGACGGCCTGGCTTTGAATGAAAGCCTGGTGGGCGGCAAAAAATTGATGCGCAATACGCCGAGCCTGATCAATGCAGCCTATCAACCGGTCCAATTCTCTGATAGCCGCATTACCTTCCTGGAAGATCAGGCGCATGCCGTAATTGCTAACCCGGAAGAAATGGGTGGAAAGTTTGAACAGATTCAAAGCTCGTTGGCAAAGGATAAAGTTTTTATGAAATCCTATAGAACCGTCTTCCCCGGGAAAAAACCGGGTGCAGATGAGCTGAAGAAAGCCTTAGCGGCTTATGTGCGTACGCTTAGCGGTTTTAATAGCGCTTTTGACCGTTTTATGCAGGGCGATAAGAACGCCATGACCGCAGATCAGCTCAATGGGTTTAACCTGTTTATGGGTAAAGCCAAATGTGGTACCTGCCATTTCATGCCTACTTTTACCGGTGCTGCGCCGCCTTATTATGAGAAGATGGAGAGTGAAGTATTGGGGGTACCTCAGAGCAATGATACCATCAATCCTAAGCTGGATATGGATTCCGGGAAGTATCATGTGTACGGCATGCCGCATCACCTGTATTCCTTTAAAACCGCTACAGTGCGCAACGCCGCGGCCACCGCGCCCTATATGCATAATGGTTCTTTGAAGACCTTGAGAGAACTCATCGATTTCTATAACCGCGGTGGCGGACAGGGCTTGGGTTTTGAACTGGAGCACCAGACGCTGCCGGGTGACCCCCTGTACCTTACCGAACAGGAAAAGAGAAATCTGGAGGCCTTCATCGGCGCGCTTACCGATACTATTTCGTATAAAAAAGTATCGTTTTAATACTGCGCGTGCCCAAAAACAGTAAAAGGCTTTGAGCAATTGCTTAAAGCCTTTTTTTATTGATGCTATTTATTTTTTATCTCAGGCGGTCCAGGGATTTGATCAGTTTTTGATCTTTCCGGATGCCCCTTAAAGCCAGTAAAAGCAGGAACACCGTAACTACCGGCAGGAATAAACCGATGGAAATACTGCCGCCATTTTCAGGGTAATTGCTCCAGAAACTGCTCAGACCCATGTATAACCAGAATACGAGTGCGATACACAGCAAAATATTGAGCCAGGTTAGGTTGATCTGCTGTTTCCTGTTTTTGAATAAGAAAATAGTTACCAGGCTGAGTAAAGTACTCGCGCCTGCAAGGCCAAGGGCTAAAAAATTATTCTTGATGGACACGATCGAGGTGTAGTCCTGGACCATTTTAGCCGGCATATCTACCGCTGAAGGCACCATCACCTTGTAAACGCTGGTATAAAACAGGGCGGACATAACGATGGCAGCCAGTAAAAGCCATACAGATTGGATGCGTTGGATCATATAAAGTGGATTTTAGTTAATGTACTCAAATGGGATATAGTTGCGCAACACTTCGGGTAGTTTAATACCTTCAGGCGTCTGGTTGTTTTCGATCAGGCAGGCCATGATCCTGGGGAGGGCCAGCGAACTTCCGTTCAGGGAGTGCACCAGCTCTACTTTACCTGCATCATTGCGGTAGCGGATCTTCATCCGGTTGGTTTGGTAGTTCTCAAAGTTAGATACAGAGCTTACTTCCAGCCAGCGTTGTTGCGCGGCGCTGTACACCTCGAAATCATAGGTGAGGGCAGAGGTGAAACTCATATCGCCGCCGCAAAGTCTTAAGATGCGGTAAGGTAAGCCTAAAGATTGGATCAGCTTTTCTACATGGTTTACCATGCCTTCCAAGGCCTCATAAGAGGTTTCCGGTTTTACCAGTTGTACGATCTCCACTTTATCGAATTGATGCAGGCGGTTCAGACCTCTTACATCTTTGCCATAGCTGCCTGCTTCTCTTCTGAAACAAGGGGTGAATGCGGTGAATTTAACCGGCAATTGTTCTTCCTTGAGGATCTCGTCCCGGTAGATATTCGTTACCGGCACCTCGGAGGTAGGGATCAGGTAGAAATTATCTTCCGTTGCATGGTACATCTGGCCTTCTTTGTCCGGTAACTGCCCCGTGCCGTAAGCAGACGCTTCGTTCACCATAAGCGGTGGCTGCACTTCCAGGAAACCGGCTTCTGTATTGAAGTCCAGGAAATACTGTACCAGTCCTCTTTGGAATCGGGCGCCTTTGCCTTTGTAGAAGGGGAATCCGCTGCCGGTTACCTTATTGCCCAGTTCAAAGTCAATAATATCATATTTTGAAGTCAGCTCCCAATGGGGTAGGGCCTGAGTGTCGAGGTCAGGCATAGTACCGCCGCTGCGCACCACTTCGTTCTCTTCCGGGGTCTTTCCTTCGGGAACGCTGCTGTGGGGCAGGTTAGGCAGGCTGATAAGCTTGTCTTCCAGTTCTTTTTCCAGGGCTGCTAATTGCTGTTGTAAGTGCGCTGCTTCCTCTTTTTTAGCGCTTACTTCTTTCCTTGCAGCCTCGGCTTCTTCTTTCTTTCCCTGGCCCATTAAAGCCCCGATCGATTTGGAAGCCTGGTTCATACTCGCAGTTAACGATTCGGATTGGGACTGTACTTGTCTTTTCTGTTCGTCTAAAGAGATGATCTCATCCACGATTTCAAGGTGTTGTACCTGTTTCTTTTTCAATCCTGCAATAATGCGTTCTTTTTCCTGCGCATTTCTAAATAGTGTGATCGGTAACATAATTGTTGTTGAGTATGAAAATTAGTTTACAAAAGTAGCAAAAAATTACGGCTGTAAGTGAAGAAAGTCCCTGTGTTTAAAGTAGCAAAAAGCCGGTAAAAAACAGTGCAGAAATATGAAGAAAAAAAAAGTTTGAAAAAAGCTTAAAAAAAATTTGGCAGGAAGAAATTCTTTTCTACCTTTGCAATCCCAAACGGAACGAAAGCAGCTCCGGTAAAGGGAAAAGAAGTTCTTAATTTTATTACTAATAAAAATATTTGCGCCGCTTTAGCTCAGTTGGTAGAGCAGCTGATTTGTAATCAGCAGGTCGCTGGTTCAAGTCCGGCAAGCGGCTCACTTTTAAGTTTTGAGTTTTAGATTTTAGATTTTAATTTCCTCTGGAAATCAAAATCCATAATGCGGAAATCAGGATATTAAAAGGGTAGGTGGCCGAGTGGTTAAAGGCGGCAGACTGTAAATCTGCTCACGCAAGTGTACGGAGGTTCGAATCCTTCCCTGCCCACATTTTAAAAGCAAATATTTTCTGCGGGAGTAGCTCAGTTGGTAGAGCGACAGCCTTCCAAGCTGTAGGTCGCGGGTTCGAGCCTCGTCTCCCGCTCTTAAAAGTAAATTATAGCTAATCGGTTCCGCTGGTTGGCTATTGTTTTTTAAAACACGTAATTATCAGCTGTTGTAGCTCAGTGGTAGAGCACTTCCTTGGTAAGGAAGAGGTCGGCAGTTCAATCCTGCTCAACAGCTCCAAAGGCTTAATTATTGAACTTCGTCAACATTTTTTTGTTGGCGATTTGTTATTATTAGGAAATTATACGGATTGCAAACGGTTTGTCTGCAATTTTTTTTGTACAAATTAAAATAATATACGTACATTTGCAATCTGTTTTGAAAAAAGCAATTAAAATTTAGTTTAAAACAACTCTTTAAAAAAAATAACAATGGCAAAAGAGACCTTTAGCAGGGAGAAACCCCACGTAAACATTGGTACAATTGGTCACGTTGACCACGGTAAAACAACTTTAACAGCCGCTATTACCTCAGTATTAGCTGACAAAGGTATGGCTGCTAAAAAAGGTTATGATGAAATTGACGGAGCTCCAGAAGAGAGAGAGCGTGGTATCACGATCAACACTGCTCACGTGGAGTACCAAACTGCAAATCGTCACTATGCACACGTTGACTGTCCGGGTCACGCCGATTATGTAAAAAACATGATCACTGGTGCTGCGCAGATGGACGGTGCTATCCTGGTAGTTGCTGCTACTGATGGTCCGATGCCTCAAACTAAAGAGCACATCCTTTTGGCTCGCCAGGTAGGTGTACCTCGTATTGTAGTTTTCATGAACAAAGTTGACTTGGTTGACGATCCTGAAATCTTAGAATTAGTAGAATTAGAAGTTAGAGAATTATTATCTAAATACGATTATGATGGAGATAACACTCCAATCATCAAAGGTTCTGCATTGTCTGGTTTGAACGGTGAAGCAACTGGTGTCGCTCAAATCGAAGAATTAATGGCTGCTGTGGATGAGTGGATTCCATTGCCTCCGCGCGCTGTTGATCAACCATTCCTGATGTCTGTAGAGGACGTATTTACGATCACTGGTCGTGGTACTGTTGCTACTGGTCGTATCGAGCGTGGTGTAATCACTGTAGGTGATAACGTTGAAATCGTTGGTTTCAATGAGTCTCCATTGACTTCTACTTGTACCGGTGTTGAAATGTTCAAAAAATTATTGGATCGTGGTGAAGCTGGTGATAACGCTGGTATCTTATTACGTGGTATCGATAAAAAAGATATCCGTCGTGGTATGGTAATCTGTGCACCAAAATCTATCACTCCGCACACTGAGTTCAAAGGTGAAGTTTACGTATTGTCTAAAGAAGAAGGTGGTCGTCACACTCCGTTCTTTAACAAATACCGTCCTCAGTTCTATTTCCGTACTACTGACATCACTGGTGAGTGTATGTTACCAGAAGGTACTGAAATGGTAATGCCTGGCGATAACGTTAACTTATTCGTTAAATTGATCGCTCCTATCGCAATGGAAAAAGGTTTGAAATTTGCGATTCGTGAAGGTGGCCGTACAGTAGGTGCTGGTCAGGTTACTGAGATCGTTAAATAAGATAATCCAAAAGATTAAATTATAGGTAAAAGCCTCCGGTTACGGAGGCTTTTCTTTTTTTAAGATTTTTTACTATGTTTGATCAATACAATTAAATCATTTATGAAAAAAACACTTACCCTTATTCTTTTCTGGTCCCGGGTTTGAAGCTTAGCGCCCAAACTTTGCCGAATGTTGACCGTCTTTTGAGTTAGCCCATCCGCTACAAACCGGCACCCCCTCTGTTATCCCTTACGGCGACTCCTTAACCGGTCTCTTTTAAAATAACCAATCACGGTACGGATGATTTGGATACTTCAGACTATGTGTTATACGGTACAGACATACTCCCCCCCGGGATACGCCCTTGTAGCATTTGACTCTTTGACCGGCGAAAAGGTCTACCTCAAGCCGGGCAATTCTTTCATAACGGGAGGCATTATATTCCGCAACACAGACTCCCTGGCTACCGAAGATTTTACCAACGAATATTGCTTTTACCTTTTGCACGATTTTGTAGAC
>CAXYKQ010000336.1:0-7806 GCA_964277835.1 uncultured Edaphocola sp.
TCGGTATTTTTACAAGCTGAATTACACTCCACCGATGTTTCCGCCTGGAAAATCTTTTTCACCATCTTCTTGGTATTTCTCAACGGCTTTTTCGTAGCCGCAGAATTTGCTATCGTTAAAGTGCGGGCTTCCCAGATAGAAGTACGTACTGATATTAATAAATCGCTGGCCAATGTGGCCAAAAGCATTGTCAACCGCCTGGATTCCTATCTTGCAGCTACCCAGTTAGGCATTACCCTGGCTTCCCTGGGTCTTGGCTGGGTAGGGGAAAGCGTCATGACCGCGCTGATCATTAATTTCTTTGATGTCGTAGGTATAAATATTTCGCCGGCAGCCGCTGCTAAAGCTGCGATTCCGATCGCCTTTGCGATTATTACCATTCTACACATCGTATTCGGTGAGCTGGCCCCCAAATCATTGGCCATCCGATTCCCGACGCAGACTACATTATACATATCCTGGCCTTTAAGGGTATTTTACTTCGTTTTCCGTCCTTTGATCTGGTTGATGAACGGCCTGGCCAACGGGATTCTCAGGATGTTCGGTATCAAGCCCATCCACGGCTCCGAGATCCACTCGGAAGAAGAACTGAAAATGATCATTACCGAATCATCGGAAGGCGGGGCTATCGAAGATTCTGAACGCGACCTGATCCAGAACGTATTTGACTTTGATGATCGCCGGGTATTTAATATCCAGACTTTACGGAAAAATATTTCCGCTATTGAAATAGACTGTACCGTAAAACAAGCACTGGATTTTGCCATCCGGGAAGGTTATACCAGGTTCCCGGTGTATGAAGAAACCCTGGATAACATTAAAGGGGTGGTCTATACCAAAGATCTTGTGAAACGCTTGCTGGCCGATGAGGGGGACCTGAAGATCGCCCCGATCCTGAGAAAAGCAACGTTTATCACGGAAACTACGAAGATCAAGAACCTTTTAAAAGAATTCCAACGTAAGCACCTGCACATGGCCGTTGTTACCAACGAGATCGGTGAGCTGACCGGTATTGTGACCATGGAAGATATCCTGGAGGAGCTGGTGGGCGAGATCCAGGATGAATACGATAATGAAAAGCCGATCGTAGAGAAAGTAGATGAAAATATCTATATTGTAGATGCCCATCATTCCCTTTCCGATATCAATAAATACCTGCCTTACCGTTTAGAAGAAGGAGAGCATTATGATACACTGGCGGGATTGATCGCAGAATTATATGAAGGTACGGAGCAAAAAGAAGGTGATGTGTTCCGCGTGGGAGAATACGAGGCCGAGATCCTGAAAATGTACCGGAATTCCACCGAAAGAGTCCGCCTTACCATTGTGGCCGACCCGGATGAATAGATGCTATTTACCGCAAAATTGTAAAATAATTAGCGAATTTACCCATTGGGTGGATTCGCTTTTTCTTTTGACCTTGCTACCTTTGTTAGTCCTAAACATTTCATCGAATCATTATGTCCTTACTCTTTTCCCCTATAAGTTTTAAAAGTATTACCCTGAAAAACAGGATCGTTATGTCCCCGATGTGCCAGTACTCGGCAGTAGACGGCTTGCCCACCAAATGGCATGAGCAGCATTACGTGAGCCGTGCGGTAGGAGGCGTGAGCCTCGTGATCCAGGAGGCAACGGCAGTGGTGCCGGAAGGCCGCATCAGCTATGCCGACCTGGGTTTGTGGAATGATGCTCAGGTTGCGGCTTATAAGCCAATCGTGTCGCAGATCAAGTCCTATGGTGCAGTTGCGGGAATCCAGCTGGCCCATGCAGGCCGTAAAGCCAGTTGCGAAGTGGCCTGGAACAAGGGCTGGCAGATACAAGAAGGCCCCCATAGCTGGCAGACAGTAGCCCCTTCTCCTATTCCTTTCCATGAACGGGATAAACAGCCACATGAGCTCAGCCAGTCAGAGATACGCGAGCTGGTTGAGGCATTTAAAGAAGCGGCGCGAAGAGCATTGGAGGCGGGCTATGAATTGATCGAGCTTCATGCAGCACACGGCTACCTGATCCATGAATTCTACTCCCCGGTCAGCAATCAACGTACCGATGAATATGGCGGCAGCTTTGAAAACAGGATCCGTTTCCTGCTGGAGATCATTGATGCCGTGCAGGAAGTGTGGCCGGCAGAACTCCCTATTTTTGTGCGCATCTCTGCAACCGATTGGGTAGGGGACGAAGGATGGCAGGTGAACGATTCTGTTGCTTTGGCAAAAGTTTTGAGAGAAAAGGGGATCGACCTGGTAGATTGCTCTTCCGGGGCCAATACGCGTAACGCAACCATCCCGGTAGCCCCTAATTACCAGGTGCACCTGGCCGATGCGGTGAAAAACCAGGCCGGCATCGCTACCGGGGCTGTAGGTTTGATCACTGATGCAGAACAGGCAGAGATGATCCTGCAGGAAAATAAGGCGGACCTGATACTGATGGGACGCGAATTGCTGCGTAACCCGTTCTTCCCTCTACAGGCAGCCGCGGCGCTGGGCGCTGACCAGGCCTGGCCCCTGCAGTACGAACGGGCTAAATAAAGATGAGTTGCCTGTTTTACCCATTCTAAATAAGATTTCACCAATTGGAGCTTCTGTTAAGGGCTCCATTTTTTTATTTTGTCCTAAAATAACCGTAATGAAAGCAATATTTTTAATACTGGGAGCGGGTGTGATCGCCTGCACCGCCAAGGCACAAACAAGTAAAAATTTCATTGATCAGCCCTATATAGAGGTAAATGGCCTTGGAGATACGCTGATTACTCCAAATGAAATATTTGTAGATGTTATCGTCTCAGAAAATGATACTAAAGATAAAAAGTCGATAGAGGAGCTGGAGCGCGATCTGATCACCGCTTTAAAATCGATGGGTATCAATACAGACAAAGATATGGTCACCAAAAGTTTTAAGAGCAAATTTAACTGGGTGAACTTCACCACAAAAGTGATCAAGACCAAAACCTACCAGGTAAAAGTAAGCAACGGTGCTATGCTGAATAAATTGTTTAATACCCTGGAGCAAGCCAAAATAGCCAATGCTATGGTCAGCAAGATCAGCCATACGGATATGCCGGCTATCCAGATGGCCTGCCGTACAAAGGCTATTGTAAATGCCAAAGCCAAGGCAATTGCATTGACCAGTCCGCTGGGGCAAACGCCGGGTCCGGCTATTTATATAAGTAATTTCAGTGCTGCTTTCGAACAAAAATTGGGCAACCCGGAACAGGGCTATGCCGGCGCAAAAAAAATAATGGTAAGAACGCAGGATGGTTTGGACGAAGGCGGCATTGAATTTGAACAAATCAAAATTGAAGAGACGGTTGCCGTCCGGTTTGTATTGAAATAAACCTGGATCAGAAATAAGTGGAGGGCTAAAAGATGTAATTCATGTCACATTGAGCTCCGTCGGAATGCGGCAAGCGTGTAGCTCAGTTAACTGCCCGGTAAACCGGGTAGAATAAAATTTTGCATCCTTTGCAGACAGTCACCTTTAATTTTGTCCGATGGCGGAATGTGGTTAAAACTTCTGACTCTTGTTTGCCATTCCTGTTTAGCCTTTTGAAAAGGAGGAACAGCGTAAAATACCCTTCCTGAAAGTCCGTCGTTAAATATTAATCGTTGTCTCATGTATTTATTGGCAGTTTTTGACTAAATTTGTCAGTTATATTTTTGATCAGGACAATTCTGATGCAAATAGTTTAGTGACATATTTGCATTTTTATATATAAAACAAGATTATGGGATGTGGAAATTGTGGTGTGGCTACCGAAGGAGGTAAGCCCACCGGATGTCAGAGTAACGGAGGATGTAGCTCGGGAGGATGTAATCGCTTAAATGTATTCAATTGGTTGGCTGAAATTCCCTTAAGTGATTTCGGAAAACCTTATAATATCATAGAAGTAAGTTTCAACAAAGGTAGCCGTAAAGACTACTTTAGAAACCATTCAGAAGCCATTTATCATAAAGGAGAAATGGTGGCGGTAGAAGGCGTCGGCGGATTTGATGTCGGCGAGATCAGCCTTACCGGTGAGCTCGTTAAGCTCCAATTAAAAAAATACAGCGTTAAAGAAGAAGCAGTAGATAAAAAGATTCTACGGACCGCCACCGATAACGATCTGAATGTTTTCTACCGGCAAAAAGATTCGGAAAAGGACACACTGATCCGTTCTCGTGCCATCGCCAAGCAATTGGACCTCGAAATGAAAATTGCGGAGGCCGAGTGGCAGGCCGATGGTAAAAAAATTACCTTTTTCTACACGGCAGATTCCCGTGTGGATTTTCGTGAATTGATTAAAGTATATGCTTCCGAGTTTAAGGCAAAGATAGAAATGCGCCAGATCGGGGCCCGGCAGGAGAGCGCCAAAGTGGGCGGTATCGGTTCCTGCGGCCGCGAATTATGCTGCAGTACCTGGCTGTCTGATTTTAAAACCGTCAATACTACTGCCGCACGTTACCAGAACCTTTCGATCAATCAAACCAAGCTTTCCGGCCAGTGTGGCCGCCTGAAATGCTGTTTGAATTATGAACTGGACACCTATATGGATGCTTTGAAGGGATTCCCGGCCAATGCGGATAGTATAGAAGTGGAACAGGGAAGGGCCCACCTGCAGAAAAAAGATATTTTCAAAAACCTGATGTGGTATAGCTTCTCCGGTAGTAATAAGCAATACCCGGTAACCATTGAACGCGTAAAAGAGATCATTGAGCTGAACGCTAATGGCGTCAAACCGGAAGAACTGGAAGCCGTGGAAGTCCAGGTGAGCCAGCGCAGCCACACGAATAAGGTGGTGGAAATGGGCTTCGTGAATGATGTAGGGCAGATACAACTATCGTCTTTAAAAGGCGATAGGAACAATAAAAAGAAGAAAAAGCCTTCCAAAGGCGCTGCTAACCAGTCGCAAAAACCAAGACCAGAGGCGAAGGCGAATGCGGAAAAAAATAACCAACAAGCCGGCGGAGGACAAGGACCTAAAAAACCACAGTCCAACCAGCAGCGCGAAAAGGGACCGCGGGAAGCGCGGCCGCAGCAAACCGGGGAGCAACAAAAAAATAATAATCCTAATAAGCGCCGGGAGCAACAGCCTAAAGGCCAGCAGCCGAAGCCGAGAACAGAGCGTCAACCGGCAGCAAATGCTGCAGGAGGCAACCCCAACCAGGGGAATGCTGGCAATCAACAAAAGGGTGACGGCGGGCAAAAGCGGAAGCCACAGCACAAGCCTAATCCTAACCGGCCGCCAAAAACAGAAGGGCAACAACCCCCGCAGCAACCGAATACTTAACCGTTTAAAACCATAAAAATTGCAAGTTTACAAATTTGGAGGTGCCTCAATCGCTACACCAGAGCGAATGACGGCACTTTTGCCTATTATTCAGGATGCCGCGCAACCCCTGCTGGTGGTTGTGTCGGCTTTAGGAAAAACAACCAATGCACTTGAGTTAGTTGCCGATGCGGCTATTAAAAGCGAGGCAGCATTGGCGAAGTCCAGGATCTCGGAGCTGGAGCAGGAGCACATTGATTATGCTGCAGCTTTATTGAAGGGAAACAAGTTGGAAATACTGAAGCAGGAATTGGCATTAATCTTTACCGAAATGCAATGGGCGGTTGACGGAGCAGACCAATTTGGCTACGACTATGTATACGACCAGATCGTAAGCCTGGGAGAGTTGCTGTCTACAAATATCTTCAGCCATTACCTCAACCAGGAAGGTTTGAGCAATACCTGGCTGGATGCACGTGATATCATACGCACCAATAACACTTACCGCGACGCCCAGGTCGATGAAGCTTATACGCAAAAGCAGGTAACGGGAAAAGTCCTGCCGGTATTGGAACGTACCGGCATCGTGGTTACCCAGGGATTTATCGGCAGTACTGATGAGAATTATTCTACCACCTTAGGGCGTGAAGGTTCCGACTATTCGGCAGCACTGATTGGTAGTATGCTCGGTGCCGAAAAGGTTTCCATCTGGAAAGATGTGGAAGGATTATTGAACGCCGATCCGCGTTTGTTTCCCGACACGAAAAAAATTCCCGAGATCAGCTTCTATGAAGTCATTGAGATGGCTTATTACGGAGCCCAGGTGATCCACCCCAAAACCATTAAGCCTTTACACAATAACGGAATTCCTCTGTATGTAAAATGCTTTTTGGATAAATCATTGGCCGGTACGGTCATTAAACCGAAGGTAGAAGCCGCCAGCTATCCGCCGATTATCGTGCTGAAAAAAGACCAGGTATTGCTGCAGATCATCAGCAGAGATTATTCCTTTGTTACGGAAGATGTATTAAGTGATATTTACGAGATCTTTGCAAAGCATAAAGTGAAGATCAACATCATGCAGAACGCCGCGATCAGCCTCGTAGCCGGTGTCGATAACCGGGAAGATAAGATCGGGCCTCTGATCGGGGACCTGAAGCAAAACTATGAGGTGCGCAGGAATGACGGCGCCGAGCTGTTGACCATCAGGCATTATGATGAGGCGACATTGACGCAGTTAACCAAAGACCGGAAGGTATTACTGGAGCAAAAAACAAGAAGGACGGCACAGTTTGTGTTGCGGTAATTTGCCGATTGGTAAATTTGTAAATTCGTGAATGATTAAAGTTTAAAGTAAAATTTTTAAGATAAAATAATAATAATTAGCTTATTTGCATATTCGCTAATTTACTAATTGAAGATATGGCAAACGAAAACAAACTACAGGCAGTAATTGCCCATGCGAAGGAATATGGTTTTGTGTTCCCTTCAAGTGAAATCTATGATGGCTTAGGTGCGGTGTATGATTATGGCCAGTGGGGCGCAGAATTAAAGAAGAACTTAAAAGACTATTGGTGGCGCTGGATGACCCAGACCAATGAGCAAAATATTGTGGGGATCGATGCTGCTATCTTTATGCACCCGCAGGTGTGGAAGGCGAGCGGCCATGTCGATAACTTCAGCGATCCGATGATCGATAATAAAGACAGCAAAAAGCGCTACCGGGTGGATCACCTGATTGAAGGCTTTATAGACGATTTAAAGCAGAAGGCATTTAAGGCTGTTTTTGCAGACTCAGGGGATGCGCTATTCAATGAAGGGCATTTTGTCTCGACTGACAATGAAGATGTTCATAATAATGAGCACTATATTAAGGCTATACAATTAGAAAAGGATTTAGATAAACTGATCGCGGCCGATGATTTTGCCGGCCTGAAACAATTGATTGAAGACAACAAGATCGCCTGTTCGGTGAGCAAAACGGTGAACTGGACCGAGGTGCGTCAATTCAACCTGATGTTTGCTACAGAAATGGGTTCCGTAGCCGAGGAGTCCAGCAAGATCTATCTGCGCCCGGAAACCGCACAAGGTATTTTTGTGAACTTCTTAAACGTGCAGAAAACCGCGCGCATGAAGATCCCTTTTGGTATTGCCCAGATCGGTAAAGCCTTCCGTAACGAGATCGTAGCGCGTGGCTTTATCTTCCGGATGCGGGAATTCGAGCAAATGGAAATGCAGTTCTTTGTGCGTCCCGGCACGCAGAAAGATTGGTATGCATACTGGAAAGCCGAGCGCATGAAATGGCACCTGGATCTGGGTATCGATCCGGCTAAATACCGCTACCATGATCACGTAAAATTAGCGCACTATGCCGATGCGGCCTGCGATATAGAATTTGACTTTCCTATGGGCTTTAAAGAGCTGGAGGGGATCCACTCCCGAACCGATTTCGACCTGAAAAGTCACCAGGAATTGAGCAAAAAGAAAATGCAATACTTTGATGCCGATATTGACCCGGAAACCGGTAAAGCCTATGGCAATTACATTCCTTACGTGATCGAGAC
>CAXYKQ010000337.1:0-20728 GCA_964277835.1 uncultured Edaphocola sp.
AAAAAGGTTTATATGCCTCTGTTCACGAAAATACAGCGGCATATAAACCTTTTTGCTGCGCCCATTGTGCATCTCTCCACGATGTTGCGTCGATAGATAGCTCGGCAAAGGCGGACAATCCTATTTTACGTTCTACTGCAGGTCCCACCACGAAGGGTCCTATCCCTACAGCTAACTCGCTTAACTTAACGGCAGCACTTTCCACCGCAAAAGTATAATCTGCTGCAGCAGCCAGGCCTACTCCACCGCCGACAGCTTTACCCTGTACGCGTGCAATTACAAATTTGGGACATTTCCTGATGGCATTGATCACCATCGCGAAACCGCTGAAAAATTTCAACCCATCTTCTTTATTATCAATAGTGATCAGCTCGTCAAAAGAAGCTCCGGCACAAAACGCCTTTTCTCCTTCACTGCGTAAAATAATCACTTTAGCCGCCTCATTGTTACCCATTTCTGTAATGGTTTCGGCGAGTTTACGCAAAATAGCGCCCGGCAAACTGTTACTCATCGGGTGCTGAAACGCTACTACGGCAATGCCCTGCTCATCCACCTGCGCAGTTACGTAGCCTTCTTTATTTTCAATCATTGTTAACGCTTATTTAAAGAGCAAATATAATTTTTTGTCGGGAATTTGTCTCATTAATATGTATTCATGCAGGGTTTTCACTTTGGCGAACAGGGATGCGGGCATCAATTTTCAAAAACTCAAATACTTGGAGCAGGCGCAGGAATGTCCACGAAAATTCATAACAAGCAAGCCGTAATAATTGTTCTCCCCGCCTATTTTTGCTACATTTGCGCTTATGGAAAATACGATAGCATTAAGTGAATTAACCAATAGTTACATTCAAAAAGAAGAGCAATTCGGCGCTCATAACTATCATCCGCTTCCGGTGGTTTTAAACAGAGGAGAAGGGGTTTACCTTTGGGATGTCGATGGCAAAAGATATTATGACTTTTTAAGTGGTTACTCTGCAGTAAACCAGGGCCACTGTCACCCCAAAATCGTAGCGGCTTTGATAGAGCAGGCCCAAAAGCTGACTTTAACTTCCCGTGCTTTCCATAGTGACCTTTTAGGAGAATATTCCGAATACATCACCCGCTATTTTGGTTATGACAAAGTATTACCGATGAATTCCGGCGTAGAAGCAGTGGAAACCGCTTTAAAACTGGCTCGCCGCTGGGCTTATGATGTAAAAGGTGTCGATGAAAACGAAGCGAAAATTATTACTGTAGAAGAAAACTTTCACGGCCGCACCATCAATGTGATCTCCTTTAGCACAGATCCTACTGCCAAAAAAGGTTTCGGCCCGTTTATGACGGGCTACACAACTATTCCATATAATGACCTGGACGCTTTAGCAACAGCCCTGCAAGATAAAAATGTGGCGGCTTTCCTGGTAGAGCCCATACAGGGCGAAGCCGGCGTATTCGTGCCGGACGAAGGCTACCTATCTAAAGCTTATGCTTTGTGTAAAGCTGCCAACGTATTGTTTATCGGGGATGAGATCCAGACGGGCCTTGCGCGTACGGGAAAGATGCTGGCCTGTGACCATGAAAATGTACGCCCGGATATCCTGATCCTGGGCAAAGCCCTTTCCGGAGGAACCTTACCAATCTCTGCGGTACTGGCAGATGATGAAATCATGCTGAACATCAAACCTGGAGAACATGGTTCTACCTATGGCGGTAACCCATTAGCCTGTAAAGTGGCGATTGCTTCGCTGCAGGTGTTGAAAGACGAGCAACTGGCCGAGAAGTCAGAAGAATTGGGTAATTATTTCAGGACACAGCTGGAAGCGCTGAATAGTCCATACATCAAACTGGTGAGGGGCAAAGGTTTGTTGAATGCAATTGTCGTGGCGCACGCCAACCCGGATGCAGCCTGGAACCTGTGCCTGGAACTGAAAGAAAACGGGCTGTTAGCCAAGCCGACCCATGGCGATAAAATCAGGTTCGCCCCGCCTTTGGTCATCACCCGGGAACAATTGGACGAATGTATTGAAATCATCCGCAAATCATTACAAGTATTGGCTTAAATGTGCCGTTTAAAGCAACGAAAAATCCAGCTTTTAGCTGGATTTTTTGTTTATAAGAGTGTTATAAAGCACTCATTGCCATAAAATTGATCTTCGACAGGAGATCTGCGACTACCGGCTCATCAGGCTGGAACCCGATTGCATGCAACTTGCTTAACTCGGGAGCGTACTCGCTGTATAAATCGGCATCTGCGATCTCTATATCCTGGAAAGTATCCGGTGTCGAATAAAATGCGTCTTGTATAAATATTGCCATTTAAAAGAATTTAGTATACTTATTAAACGTTTCAAGCAAAAGCTGTAGTATATCGGGGTTTATAAATTTATGCTACAAACCGCGGATCGCTTATTTGATCACATAGACATCTTCCCCTTCCTTTTTCTGGTGATACAATTCGCGGGCATATTTTTCCAGGACGGCAGTATCTGTGACCAGCGTGCTCAGCTCCGCATTCATCCGGTCGGACTCTTTATTCAGAAATTCAATCTTTTCATTGATATCATCCAGCTCTGCCTGTGCTTTACGGATGGTAAAGTAGTCATAAGGACTGAAAAACAGGATCATGGCCACGAACACGATACTTGCGATAATGTATTTATTGGTCAATAATTTCAGAACGATCTTCATTGCTGTGTGCTGTTAAAAAGGGTTAAAGCACAAATTTCCGTAAAAAAAATCAGTTCGCGTCAAAAATCGGGGCTTGTGGATAAGTATCTATAAATAAAATATAAATGTTACTGCCACGCAAATATTTAATACTTTTGCGAATCAATTCATATAAATCAAACTTCTTAATTATCATGTTGCAGGATTACAACGCAACCAGCGAAAAAGAAACAAGAGCGGGATTCGGGGACGGTATTTATGCTTTGGGTAAAGAAAACCCGGACGTCGTAGCCCTGACTGCTGACCTGGCAGGTTCCCTTAAGCTAAACAATTTCATTAAAGATTTCCCGGAGCGTTTTGTTCAATGCGGTATTGCAGAAGCGAATATGATTGGTGTTGCCGCCGGTCTGGCAACAGCAGGAAAAATTCCTTATACCACAACATTTGCCAACTTCTCTACTTCCCGGGTTTATGACCAGATCCGTCAATCGGTAGCCTACAGTGGCAAAAATGTAAAAATATGTGCTTCGCATGCCGGCCTTACGCTGGGTGAAGATGGTGCAACCCACCAGATCCTGGAAGATATCGGTATGATGAAAATGTTACCGGGCATGACCGTTATCGTTCCCTGCGATTATAACCAGACTAAAGCTGCTACGATTGCGATCAGCAAAATGCAAGGTCCGGTTTACCTGCGATTTGGTCGTGTAAAATGGGCTAACTTCACGAAAGAAGATGGAACAGATTTCCAGATCGGTAAAGCCCAGGTTTTGAACGAAGGTACTGATGTGACCATCATCGCCTGCGGACACCTCGTATGGACTTCTCTCGAAGCGGCAAGAGTACTGGAAGCAAAAGGCTTGAGCGTAGAAGTGATCAATATGCATACGATCAAACCTTTAGATAAAGAGACAGTCATAAAATCTTTAACCAAAACAGGTTGTGTGGTAACGGCTGAAGAGCACCAGATCAATGGTGGCTTAGGCGACAGTATTGCCAATGTAGCGGCGCAGCATTGCCCGGTACCCCAGGAATATGTTGCTGTTATGGATAGCTTCGGCGAAAGCGGAAAGCCTACTGAACTTTTAGAAAAGTATGGCTTAGGCAAAACCAACATTATCGCAGCGGTAGAAAAAGTGATCGCGCGGAAGAAATAAAATGACTTATTTTAAACCATTTTTCAAGGACGTGCTTTTGTAAAGTACGTCCTTATACTTTTACTCTTCATACGCTAATAATGAGCACCCATTCCAAAGCCTGGATCGCCCTGGTATTTATCTGTATCGCCTGGGGTACTACTTACCTTGGTATCAAAATAGGTTTACAGGCCCTCCCCCCGTTTCTAATGGCCGGCAGCCGGCAATTCCTCGCCGGAATGATCATTTTCCTGCTGTCTTTGGGCAATAAACTACCTAAAGACCTTTCCCGGAGCAACATTGCCAGACAAGCATTGATCGGTTTCCTGCTCATCACCCTGGGCAACGGGCTGGTGAGTTGGGCAGAGGCCTATATTCCGAGTGGAGTAGCCGCGCTGCTTTGCGCCACTATGCCCATCATGTCCGTACTGCTCAATGTTACGGTTCAAAAAACGGAAAGCATCAACGCGCTTATTGTGACCGGTATGCTCATAGGCTTTTTAGGTGTAGGTATCAATTTCAGGGATAACGTAAAAGACCTGTCGGACAGTAATTACCTGCTCGGCATTGTAGCCACACTGATCGCTACAACGACCTGGGCTTACGGCAGTATGCTTAGTAAAAAGAATAAAGCAGATGCCAACCCTATATTCAACAGTGCTTTACAAGTAGGTTTCGGAGGCTTATTCCTGCTCCTTTTTAGCCCGGCAGTGGACAATTATGATGCTATCCACCTTCAAAATACCGAGGGGCTGCTGGCGATCGGCTACCTGATCATGGTAGGCTCCGTATTGGCCTATACCGCTTATATGTATGCCTTGAAACACCTGCCCGTAGGACTTGTTATGGTCTACGCCTATATTAACCCGCTGGTAGCCGTAATATTGGGCTGGTGGCTGGTTAGGGAACCGCTTACCATATACACGGTCCTCTCTTTCATCTGCATTGCCGGCGGCGTATTCCTCGTCAATAAAGGCTATAAAAAAACCAGACAGTAAAGCTATTCTACGTTTAAAAGGGGTAACATTAGCCGTTTTACGAAATTTGGTTACATTTGTAATCGTTTAAACTGGAAATATCAGTAAATCAAGACTATGGCACAACAATCTTTTCAAGAAGATGACAAGGAACTTTTAGTTGCTTTCAGAGAGGAGGCAACCAGGGAGCGTGCTTTTTCTAAAATAATTAAAAAATACCAGGAGCGGCTGTATTGGCATGTGCGGAGATTAGTGGTCAATCATGAAGATGCCAATGATGTACTGCAAAATGTGTTCATCAAGGTATGGACTTACCTGGACAATTTCCGGGAAGAATCTAATCTTTATACCTGGATGTACCGCATAGCCACCAATGAAACACTTACTTTTTTAGAAAAAGAGAAGAAGCGAACGTCGTTATCTCTTTCCGATCACGAGAGCGGCCTGGCCAACAGGCTGCATGCCGAAAAAGGGTTTGATGCGAATAAACTGGAATGGCGGCTACAACAGGCCATCCAAAGTCTGCCGGAAAAGCAGCGCGTAGTTTTCACTTTAAGGTATTACGACGAGATGCCTTACGAGCAGATGTCCCAGGTTTTGGAAACCTCTGTAGGAGCGTTGAAAGCATCTTATCACCACGCGGTAAAGAAAGTAGAAGAGTTTTTGAAAAGAGATTAAACTATTTAACCAAACGTTTGTCTATAGTTTAGTTATGAAAAGTAATTTAGATATACAAGAAGAATGGGAATCTATAGGTGCTGGCTTCAGCGCGCAAATCGGGCTACCGTTATTTCGTGTTCCGAACGACTATTTCGAACAGTTACCCAACGAAATCATGTCTGGAATACGTGCTATATCGGCGCCTGAACCTGAATTGGCACAGATAGATTTACCTTACCAGGTTCCGGCCGCTTACTTTGACCAATCTGCCCGGCAGTTGTTTGAGCATGTTATGGGCGCACAAAGGGTTATAGAGGCAACGCATATCGCTGCTCTTCCAAAAGAAAATACATTTGCGGTCCCCTCCGGCTACTTCGACCAACTTGAAGATAGCGTGTGGACTAAGATCAGGCAAGAAGATCCCATTGCGGAAGAGCTGGAAGAAAGCCCTTTACTCGCCAGCCTCAAAGGCATCAATCCTTTTGAAGTGCATAAAGCTATTGATATAGCAATTCCTAAAGCCAATACCAGCCCCAAAGAGAAGCCACAGATCGAAGTGCCGATGACCGTTCGCAAGAGTCTGCGCTGGAGTAATTGGGTAGCGGCAGCTTCTGTAGCCTTATTCTTTGTGTTGGGTGCGGGATGGCTGATCACGGACAACAGGAACAATGCCAGCAATATGGCGCAATCCACTTTAAACAAACCGGATATGGTCAGCAAAAAGTTAGCCGCGCTGCCGGATGCTGCCATTGAAGCCTACCTGGACCAGAACATTGATGATTTTAATGAATACCTGTTAGAAGATAATATATCCAGTGCTTCTGTAAATACTCAATACAGCGCAGAACAGGCCCTGAATAACATTTCTGATGCCGAGCTGGAAGCGTATTTGAATAATGATGTATATTAGCCCGAGAATATAGAAGATCAGAATAAATTTGCCTTTATGAAACGTAATTTAATAGTAATAATAACTTTTATTTCCGCCCTGTTGTTCCAGGTATCGCTTGCGACAGCACAGCATAAAGGCGGCGAAGAGGTAAGAGCCGTTAAGATCTCTTATATCACGGACATGATGAAATTAAGCGCCAACCAGGCTACCCAATTCTGGCCGGTATATAATCGTTATGATGCAGAAATGCGCGCAGTAAGATCAGGAAAACGTCATTTATTGAATGAAAAAGGTAAGACTGCCGAAGAGATTATTGATGAGCGCGAAAAGCTGGATGAAAGAGAGTTAAGTATTAAATCAAAATACAAAGACGAGTTCCTGAAAGTGGTCAGTGCCTCCCAACTGAATCAAATGTACGCTGCGGAAGCAAGATTCAAGCAATACTTATTAGACCGCATGAAGAAATAAAAAAGAAATATACTTCCTTTAATAGTAAGAGCCGGAGTCAGTCCGGCTCTTACTATTAAAGGAAGTATGCCCGATTATCTCGTCAGGACCCCACTCAAAACTTGTTGCTTCCGTGTTGGGTCAATGGTCCGTTTCACACCAATTCAAAGCGTAAATTTTTATTAACGGCACCTTTGTATAGGTTAATAAATAACCGGTTTGGTCGCCATGATAAGATCAATTTCTTCCATAATAGCTGCCGTAAGTTTAGGATATACTTCGAGTGCCATTAGGTTTTCCCTCAACTGGCTTTCTTTGGTAGCCCCGATGATGGCGGTGGTTACATTGGGGTTGGCAATGCACCAGGCCAGGCTGAGTGTTGCCAGTGAGGTCTCCAGGCGATCTGCTACATTTTTCAGGGCCTTAACGCGGTCGAGTTTTTCGCTGGTCAGGGTTTTATCTTTTAGCCACTCGAAGCCTTCTAATGCCAATCTTGAATCTTCAGGAATACCCTTGTTATATTTCCCGGTCAGCAAACCTGACGCCAGGGGGCTCCATATCGTTGTACCCAGGCCTGCAGTTTTAAACAGGTGTAAATAGTCCGATTCCACTTTCCACCGGTTAAACAGGTTGTATTCCGGCTGTTCCATTTTGGGGCCTTCCAGCCCTAAGCGTTCTGCTATCGCATTAGCCTCCATAATTGCTACAGCGGACCATTCAGAAGTACCCCAATAAAGGATTTTGCCTTGCTGGATCAGGATATTCATACTACGGACGATCTCCTCCATAGGCACCGTACTATCCGGCCTGTGGCAAAAATAGAGGTCCAGATAGTCTACCTGTAGTCTTTGCAGTGCTTCTTCACAAGCTTCAATAACATGTTTTCTGCCTAATCCACTTTGGTTTGGCCTATTGGCATTACCCCTGCTCCCGAAGAAAACTTTACTTGAAACTACGTAGGAGCTACGCTCCCAGTCTTTAGACCGCAACACGCGGCCCATCATTTTTTCCGATTCCCCCAGGGCATATACCTCTGCGTTATCGAAAAAATTGACCCCATGCTCATAAGCAATAGACATCAAACGCTCTGAGCTGCCATCGTCGATCTGTTTGTGAAAGGTTACCCAAGACCCGAAAGACAGTACACTTAATTCCAGGCCTGTCTTACCCATTTTACGATACTCCATTTCCATAATTAAAGATTTTTTGTGGTACAAATATAGGCTAAACACAAATCCAACGCCTGCTGCCTGCTCCGGAAACTAAAACCGGCACAAGTCATTATCCAGGGTAAATCAGACACTGAAAATAGTGCAGGGGCTAAATTCTCCAAGTGCACTTTTGCTTCTCCGCAGTTGGCAACCTTCATCTACCCTTCCCGGCTAAAAATGGTGCTCAAGTTGCCTTTTGTATAGCAAATTATTGCTAATTATAAATAAACAATAGTTATAAATTATCAAATTTAAAACCTTCTGAATTGCACCTCAATAATTAACAGCAATTTTGCGCGATCATTTTTAAGTGAAGCTAGCTATTGTAAAAAAATACGGTGCAAATAGGTCAACAATTAAATGCTACTACATCGTGAATTCCAAACGGTAATGGTACAACCGGCGAGAATTTTAAAATTGATTAAAAACTACAACCTGAATGAGAAAAATCTATTCAGCGGCTATTGACAACAACTATCATTATCTAAAATCTAATGAAAACAATTTCTTCGAAAAACAAATGGATCAAACGATCTGTAATTATTTGCTCGGGCCTTTTAGTTTCAGCAAGCGTACATAGCCAGACGCTTATCGCTCAATATGATGTTAATAATGGCAACAACGGAGCGTACGATATCGTGGTCGACCCCTCTTCCGGTAATGCTTATGTAGGTTATTCTAATGTTCCGAATACTACAATTACAAAGATAGGGCCTGCAGCAACTTCGGGAACCATCCCCTCCTGGGTTACAGTAGGCACAGCTCCGAGGGGACTGGATTTAGACGCATCAGGAAATATATACGCTGGTCTCAGTATTGATCATACTATAAAAAAAGTGACCCCTGGAGGAGTAGTTACTACGGTAACTGCCAGCCCTTTCCCGGGTAACACGACACCCGGAAGCGCAACGGGAACCATATCTGATATCGCCCTCGACCATTTAGGGAATGTGTATGCCAGTATTACTAACGGCTCTAATGTTGATCCATACGGAGACCGGGTATATAAAGTCAATATAGCTACGGGCGCTGTTACCGGTGGTCCTTATACTACGGGATCTGTTCCCGTTAAGATTGTAGAAGATAAATCCGGCAATGTGTATACCTCAAATTATTTTAGTAATTCAATCACCAAGATTGCCGCTGACGGCACTGTTACAACGAATTGGGCCAGCACGGGAACGAACCCTGTAGGCATGGCCTTCGATGCTGCGGGGAATCTTTATGTTGCCAACAGCGGCTCCAATACCGTGACGAAGATTACTCCTGCCGGGATATCCTCCACATTTGGCGCTACTGGCAACAGCCCTTGGGATATCGCTATAGACGGTGCTGATAATGTATACACAGCAAATCTGGGCAATAATATAACAAAAATCGTTGCAAATGGAACCGTTACAACGGCCTGGGCGAGCGTTCCTTCTGGTAGCTGCCCACAGGGCATCGCTGTAGGCGGGTCAAGTGTATATGTTACCACCAATTGCACGGGTAACGTATACAAATACAATGGCGCAGTAGCTCTTCCCGTCCGTCTGATGAATTTTACGGCTGCAGCGGGCAGTAGCCAGGTAGACCTCCATTGGAACACAATTTCCGAATCCAACAACCGCGGGTTTACTATAGAGCGCAGTGCTGACGGTAATATGTTTAGCCCATTAGCCTTTTTAGCCACAAAAGCAGCTGACGGCAACAGCAAGATGGCAATAAATTACAGCTATACAGACGCGGCGCCTCTTACGGGCAAAAACTTCTACCGTTTACGCCAGGAAGATGCGGACGGCACAAAATCTTACAGTAACGTGGAACTGGTAACGATAGTAGTGGGCCGGGCAGCGATCAGCGCTTTTCCAAACCCGGTTACAAAAACGCTCAACCTTACCGGCCTTCCTCCCGGAGCCAAAGTTTACCTCACCAATTTGAACGGGAAAGTCTGCCTGGAGCAGTCTACAGAAAGCGGCGTAACGGAACTCGACCTGTCCCCAATTAACAGCGGCTTATACCTGCTGCAGGTCCGCGAAGGAAACGGTACCATACTGTATACCGGCAAATTCATGAAAAACTAAGGGTGTAAACCGGGACATCAAAGCATATATAGTCGATAAATTTGTTGCCCGCTGTTCCTTTGAGGCTTTTATTCATTCCCGGGTAAAGGCCTCAGAGTTGCTCAGGAAGGGAAATAAAAATTAATTATTGCGGCTTCGAAACCTCAGCAGAAGCGGCTGGACACCTTGATTTCGGGGCCTTCGCCATGTCCCATGCTGCAGATTAATCTATATAAAAAAAGTAGCTACAGTTGTTATCCAACTGTAGCTACTTTTTTTATATTTCGTTTTTATCCCAGCTTAGAATTTATAACCTACACCCAGCTGGAAGTTATTAATAGTCCCGTAATCAGGGCTCACAGGATCAGCTTTATAATATTCCGGGAACAAAGCATGGTAACGTGCCTCTACGAAGAATCCTTTATAAATATAGTAGTTAAGTCCTACCATAGCTCCTAACTGGAATTTATTTACCTCATCGTTTGTATTGCTGTTAAACACACTTCCGTCCTTCACCGATGTTTTAGCGCTGGAAGATAAGTTCAGGTTAGCAGATGGACCTGCATACAAAGAAAAACTTGGCGTAAAAAAGTATTTAGCTAATACCGGGATAGAAACGATATGGGCCATGGAACGATCGGCAACCGTATTACCTCTGTCCATATAATCATGGCGAATAGTCATATAGCTATAATCAGCCTCTAATTGTAATTTAAACTTGTCAGACCTGCTTTTAAAAGAAAACTCGACCAAGCCACCCGCATATAAGCCTGGAGCCAGCTTATTTTCAAAATTTGTAGCGCCTACATTTGTTCTGCCGGCAGTAGTCAGCATTCCACCTGCCTTAACACCAAATCTTGCATATTGAGCGTTTGCGGCTACTGCCAAACCGGAAAACGCTGCGATAGTCAAAAGTACCTTTTTCATTGCTTATTGTTTTGTTTAGTGGCCCAAAATTAATTATAAATACAGTAATCATTTGTGAATGAATGGCTAAAGCTGATTTCGATAACAATATTTTTAATAGCCATGTAAAGGGGATTCAAAGTCTCAGTCTTACAAATAATGATTTAAGGGGGTATTAAACAGGTACATTAATTTAAGCCCGACAACATTGTTAAATTGATCTTCACGGCCAAAAGCAGTAAGATCCTGCTGCTTTTTACGGATGGACAACAATGAATATTGAAACCGGGGCGTGATAAAAAAACCGGCGCCTAAATGAAAATTTGCCGTAGCCACGAAGCTCACATCAATTTTCCGGAAAGGAAATTGGTATAATTGACCACTTCGGGTTACAATTTTCTCTTCCGAGGCAGCCAGGTAGCCGATGGCCAGGCCAGCCCCGTAAATGCTCTTCCGTGGCCCGCGCCAGTAATTGAGCTGCAGGGGCAACGCTGCGTAGGTCAGCCGGATATCCTGGCTTTGCATAAAACTACCATTACCGGAACCGAAGCCGGAAGCGCCTTGACCGCTGTAAAGCACCTCCATACTCCAGGCCAGGCATCCCTGGCCAAATTCAAGACCGGGCACCGGGATATATATAATCCCTCCCAATTCCGGGCTTAATTTGTTATACCCTTTATATCCGTCGCCATCTACCTGCGAAATATTAGCGCCCGCCAGTAAGCCCCCGGTCCAATGCGCCTGCGTGTAATCATATTGTGCCCTCACATGCAGCACCGCTGTGCACAAAGAAATCAATGTAATTGGCAGAATCTTCCTAACTTTAGGCGAAATTTTAACCGGGAATACGCTGGCAGTAAACATCTAAATACAATTATGAGTTTCAAATATACGCCAACTGCACTAAAGAAAATTGAACAGATATATGATGAAGCCAAATACCTCGTCCGTTATGAAAAGGGGAATTTTGCTTCCGGATATTGTGTGTTGGAGCATAAAAAGGTAGTGGTCGTCAATAAGTTTTTAAATGTCGAGGGCCGCATCAATGCCTTACTTGAAATATTACCTTCCATCAAAGTGGACCCGGAAACTTTCAGCGGGGAATCGTTGAAGCTTCTGGATCAATTAAACATAAAAATGCCCTCTGCTCCGGTAGATGAAGAACGGGCGGAAAGTCCGGAAGTGCCTGACACGGCTTTGCCCGAAAGTCCACAGACGCCCGGAGGGCAGGTAAATGACCCGAACAATATTGTTTAAAATATCAATTAAGCCATAAACATTGAAAGTCACTTTTTTAGGAACAGGAACTTCACAAGGCGTGCCCATGATCGGTTGCGATTGTGCGGTATGTACGTCCCGCAATCCTAAAGATAATCGTTTACGCAGTTCGATATGGATCCAGGATGAAACTACCAGTGTCGTTATCGACTCCGGCCCCGACTTCCGGTACCAGATGCTGCGCGCTAATGTAAAAAAACTGGATGGCATCGTGTTTACCCATGAGCATAAAGACCATGTTGCCGGCCTGGATGATGTGCGCGCTTACAATTATTGGACACAAAAAGATATAGACCTGTTTGCGAATGCGAATACAGAAAAAATCATCCGTTCGGAATTTCATTACGCTTTTTCAGGGATTAATTATCCGGGCATACCTCAACTGAAAATCCATCCCCTTCACGGGCAAGATATACAGATTGGCACTTTAAGGTTTCAAACCATTAAGGTACTGCACTATAAACTAGAGGTATACGGCTACCGGATTGGCGACTTTACTTATATAACCGATGCCAATTATATTTCACCGGAAGAACTCGAGAAAGTACGTGGATCAAAAGTATTGGTATTAAATGCGTTACGATATGAAGAGCATATCTCGCACTTTACCGTGGCGCAGGCGATAGCTTTAGCGCAGGAAATAGGCGCTGAAACCACTTACTTCACCCACATGAGCCACCAGATAGGATTACATGAAGTTGTCAACCAAACATTACCTGCCGGTATACAGCTGGCCTATGACCAGCTCAGCATTGACCTTTAAGAGATAAAGATTGCTCCTGTTTTTGTACAATATATTGATGCGCATTTACCAGGGCCTGGCAGGCCTGCTAGCCCCTTTTAATCCTAAAATCAATTTATTTGTAACCGGGAGAAAACAGCTGCTGGAGCGGATCGCTGCAGACTTTAAACAGGAGGAGCAGCGACCAGTATGGTTTCACTGCGCCAGTTTAGGCGAGTTTGAACAGGGCCGTCCCTTAATAGAAGCCTTGAAAGCCAACTACCCGGGTATTAAGATCCTGCTTACCTTCTTTTCTCCATCCGGCTACGAGGTGCGGAAAAATTACAGTGGCGCAGATTACGTTTATTATCTTCCGATCGACACGGAAAGAAACGCACAACAATTCATTGCCATTACCCGGCCGCAACTGGCGGTTTTTGTAAAATACGAATTTTGGTACCATTACCTGAACACCCTGAAACAAAACCGAATACCGGGGATCGTCGTTTCCGCGATATTCCAGGAAAGACAAGTTTTCTTCAAATGGTATGGGGCATTACAAAGAGAAATGCTCCACCTGATGCATTATCTTTTTGTGCAAAATCAATCATCAATTGATCTGCTCAAACGCATTGGTATCTTCCATGCAGCAATAGCCGGAGATACGCGAATAGACCGCGCTTTAACCATTGCGCATACAACAAAAAGCTACGCTTTAGTAGAGGAATTTAAGGGAAAGCATCAACTGATTGTCGCCGGTAGCACCTGGAGAGGAGATGAAACCCTGCTGCATGAAGCGTTGGTTCAACTGGGTAACCCGGATATAAAGCTACTTATTGCCCCGCACGAAGTCCACGAAGATCATATAGCTGAGTTGCAGGATTTATTCAGGGCATTCCATCCTGTTTTATGGTCCGCGCAACAGGCAGGCAAGGAGAACAGGGTCCTGATCGTAGACAATATAGGCCACTTAGCTTATCTCTACCGGTATGCAGATTATGTCTGGATCGGTGGCGGATTCAACAAGACGGGTATTCACAATTGCATCGAAGCTGCCGTTTACGGCCAGGCGCTCACCTGGGGACCGGAATACAGTCGTTACCAGGAGGCAATAGATTTAATTCATCAGGGTGCTGCATTTAGTTGCCCCGATGCTGCTGCGTTGGCCAATAAGCTCAGGGAATGGGATAATGCTCCTGAAAGGCATGAAAAAGCCGGGCAACAGGCCCGGCAATATATTGAAGAAAATAAAGGAGCTACCGATAAAATCCTGACTTATCTTAAGCAGCAAAATATTTCTTAACGGTTTCCAGCAAAGAAAGGTACGTTTCATCCTCTTCCTGCCAGCCGTAGCGTTCCATCGCAGTGGTAGTTAACCATTCCCGGGCTGCTTTAAAATCGTTACAGAAAACGATTTTATCCAGGCTCTCCTCATAAGCGGTTTTGTTATTAGCAAACAGTTCATTCATGTACTGGTACTTATCATTGATACCGATAAAAGACCGGATATCTTTGAGCTTATGCTGAAACACGTAGCCGGATTTCGGGCTTTCACTGGCATTATCCTTGACTTCAGGCAACTCAAAATGTATTTCGGTATAAACCGGCTCTTCTTTTACCCGGAGGATATCGGAATCCAGGCGCGGGTAGTCATCATCATTAATTACGTGCTGCTCTTTTGTCTCCTCTTCCTCAACAGGCGTTTCTTCAACTAAAGGAGCAGTATCTCCCGTTATTACGACTTCCTCCGCCGGAGCCGCCAATTCATCTTCACTGTCGGCTCCAGGAATGTCTGCGACCTGCTCTGCCACAATTTCTGTTGGCAGCATTTCAGGCGTGGGTTCACCTGTCGCAAGCGGAGCTTCGGTAAGGGGTTCTTCAACAGCAATCGTTTCTTCACTTTCAACTGGCGGTTGAGGCCCTGCTTCGTCATTTACAGGTGGCTCCTGTTTTAAATGCAGGCCCATACCCTGCTTCGCCAGCATATCAGTTCTCGCATCCAAAAGATCGGCATATAAAACACGGGTATAATCGAGCATCAGGTCCAGGTCAATGACTTGCTTTTCCTCTTGTTTGTAATAAATGTCTTGTAATTTTCTCAGGAGATTATGAATGCGTTCCATGTTTAAAGATGTTCGTGCAAATATAACAAATACGTACCATTCGGTTCCATACAAGATTTTGATAAAAAGCGCGCAAGTTAC
The DNA here is from genome assembly GCA_964277835.1 of uncultured Edaphocola sp. Taxonomy (GTDB): domain Bacteria; phylum Bacteroidota; class Bacteroidia; order Chitinophagales; family Chitinophagaceae; genus Edaphocola. Next base: position 15,124 of record CAXYKQ010000337.1, read on the forward strand.
TGCTCTACATCGTAAAATATTTTATAATATTTACGTCCTTCCTCATCCACACCCTGTTCGATCATACTGCGGTCGCCATGTATGTAAATATGAAAATTTTTATCCAGTTTGATCACACTCTTGTAACTCCGGGTCTGCTTTTTAAGCGCTGCGTCAGAAATGTCGAACTGGCTTTCCAGCTGTACTTCATACTGGTTTTCATAATCGCCTTTGTATTTGACGAAGCGATCTATGATCTCCGGCTGAGCTAATACCTCCTGTTCGAACTCATGAATATCGAAGCTTTCCTTTTCTTTAAAATAATGCATAGAGCGGTTCAGCAGGTCTACCTGGTCGGCCTTACTGACTTCGAAGTTCTGTGGCAGGTCCTGCATGACAAATTCTTTATACATAGACATCGTCTGGTTGGTATGAAAGAATTCATTCTGCATTTGCTGCACTTTAAGAAAATCGTCGAGCCAGTATTGCGCTTCGCTGTTTTTATTACTGTTGTCTACAACTGCTACCTGTAATTTACCTTCTTCGTCCAGGATCACGACAGCTCCTTTGTCCAGCTTTGCGAGGTTTACCCCTTCATGCTGGTCGATCTCGAAATTATTGTCAAAGGGCTTTACTTTCAGGAAAATGTCTTTTTGTTCCGATTTAAACAGACCCACTGCAGGATACTGACCGCCTTTAAAGTCAAAAGCATCGTAATAGACTACATAAAGTTCCCCGGCCTTTATCTTTGGATGATCACTACATTCATAAAGGTATTTTGCCAGCGAACGCGACTGTTCCAAAAGAGTGACGGGGTCTTGCAGGATAGCGGAGGTGTAGGTATAAACTTCGTTCAGGTCCAGGTTGGATTCATGAAAAAATTCATAAATAGTATCAAACTTAAAGGACGAAATAAAATAACCGTTCAGCAGCTCCGACAGCGTATCGTCTATCTGCAACAGGCCATCCGATAAAAAATAGCCTTCTGTATTGGCCTTATTGCCAACTTTATGTAATGCTATGGGTAAACTCATGTAGAATCAGGAAAAAAATAATCAAATAGGCTTGTTTATTTACCGCTCATCCGGCCTTTACTAAAGGTATAATAGGCCAGAAAAGCAGCCAGCGCCATAAATAAGCTTCCCAGCAAAAAAGCGGCACCCGGGAAGTGTATCACTGCCTGATCGCCGGAGAAGTAGGAAAAAATACGGGTCATTAGTAGCGGACCGATAATAGCCGTACCGCTCATGAGGCTGGCCAGGATGCCCTGTAGCTCTCCCTGTTCATTAGCCGGCACCTTAGAACTGATGACCGCTTGTAAAGCAGGTCCCGCAATACCACCCAGGCAATAAGGCACCAGGAAGGCAAACATCATCCATTCTTGCGCGGAAAAAGCGAACAGCACCAAACCGACCGCGTAAAGGCTTAAGCCCAGGTAGATACTTTTCTGGTTACCCAGCTTGGGATTTAGCCAGCGGATCAGTACCCCCTGTACCAGCCCGGTGAGCACGCCCACAGCGCCCAGGGAAATGCCGATCATACGTTCATTCCAGTCAAACTGGTATTTAGTGAAAAAGCTCCAGTTACTATTGACCGCATGCGAAGCGGTATACATCAGCATCACTGCAATGATCAGCCATTTCAGTTCAGGATACTTCCTGATCTTAAGTACGGCTCCTAAAGGATTGGCCCGTTTCCAGTCGAAAGCCCGCCGGTTTTCCGGTTTCAGCGATTCAGGCAAAGCAAAATAACCGTAAATAAAGTTAAGGAGGCAAAGCGACGCTGCAGCCAGGAACGGGATGCGGATGCCAAAGCTGCCCAGGAAGCCCCCGATTACCGGCCCGATCACGAAACCCATACCGAAAGCGACCCCGATCAATCCAAAATTTTTGGCCCGGTCCTCATGGGTGCTCACATCTGCGATAAACGCACTAGCGGGTGTGATACTCGCCCCCGTTATACCGGCGATAATACGGCCTATAAAGAGCATACTCAGGCTGGAGGCAAAATACAGGAATACATAATCCAGGGCAAAACCTATAAGTGAAACCAGGATAACAGGCCTTCTGCCGAATTTATCGCTGAGATTGCCCACCAGCGGAGCAAACAAAAACTGGGTAAACGCATAAGCAGCGATCAGCGATCCGCCGTATTCTGCAGCCTTATCAGCACCTACCTTCATGATTTCCCCGATCAGGTCGGGCATTACCGGGATAATGATCCCCCAACCTACGAAATCGATCAATAAAGTGACAAATATAAAGGTAAGCGCATTGCGCTTTTTAGCTGTTTCCATAAAAATTAAGATAAAAACGGTGACCTGTAAGTCGGAACAAATTTCAATGAATTAATACGTATTGACAAAAAAGATTTACAACAACGCTCATCAATTAAGCCCCGGCTACAATAAAAAGTACAAAAAACTGCCATGTGAGCACACTTGCCGGGGAGAATACGCACTATAATCAAATAACGCCAACTATAAATTCATGAAATGAAGGATCAACTGGACTGTATTTTACTTGTTGTTCTATCGCTGTATTTTAATTTGATGGGGATACGGTTGCCTTGCGGGAACTGCTGAGCCAATTTTAAGGAAAAGCAAGGACAGAACAGGGCCAATAAAACCAGTCCCATGCACCAGGCGACGCTACCGGGAACAATTAGCATTTTATACTTGTTTCCCCACAAATTAGCTTAATTTTGCCCAAATTTTATAAAAATAAAAGCTCAATGACTGCTGCTGAAATACGCCAACATTTTTTAGATTTTTTCCAGTCTAAAGGACATACCATCGTTCCTTCTGCCCCGATCGTGGTAAAGGATGATCCTACCCTAATGTTTATCAACTCCGGGATGGCACCTTTCAAGGACTATTTCCTGGGTAATAAACAAGCACCGCATAAGCGTGTCGCGGATACTCAAAAATGTTTGCGCGTAAGCGGGAAGCACAATGACCTGGAAGAGGTAGGCGTAGATACTTACCACCATACCATGTTTGAAATGCTGGGCAACTGGAGCTTTGGCGACTATTTCAAAAAAGACGCCATTGCCTGGAGCTGGGAATTGTTGACCCGTGTTTTTAACTTAGAAAAAGACCGTTTGTATGTTACCGTGTTTGAAGGCGATGCCGGTGATGGCTTGTCTTTCGACCAGGAAGCTTATGATGAATGGAAAAAATGGATCGCAGAAGACCGCATCCTGAAAGGCAATAAAAAAGATAACTTCTGGGAAATGGGCGATACCGGTCCTTGCGGTCCCTGTTCCGAGATCCACGTAGACTGCCGTTCTGACGAAGAGCGCAGAGCGGTAGATGGCGCCTCCCTTGTGAATGCCGATCATCCGCAAGTGATCGAGATCTGGAATAATGTATTCATGGAGTTCAGCCGCCTGAAAGATGGTTCGCTGGAAAAGCTACCGGCACAGCACGTAGACACAGGCATGGGCTTTGAACGCCTGGTGCGCGTGCTACAAGGCAAGCAAAGTAATTACGACACCGATGTATTTACCGGTACCATTGCTGCCATTGAAAAAATTACCGGCAAAAAATATGATGCTTCCGACAGTAAGCAAGCGATTGCTTTCCGCGTGCTATCCGACCACATACGGGCTATATCCTTCACCACTGCAGACGGACAATTGCCGTCTAATACCGGCGCAGGTTATGTGATCCGTCGCATTTTACGCCGTGCGGTGCGTTATTATTATTCTGCACTGGATTACAAGCAACCTTTATTGTTCCAATTGGTTCCCGTACTGGCAGCACAGTTCGAAAACGTATTCCCGGAATTGAAGCAACAGGAAGATTTTGTTACAAAAGTGATTAAAGAAGAAGAAGACAGCTTTTTAAGGACCCTCGAAAAAGGCCTGAAGAAGATCGATGATGTTATCCGCCAAAGTAATGGCCAGACCATTAATGGTAAAGAAGCTTTTGAACTACTGGATACTTATGGTTTTCCTATTGATCTGACCCGCCTGATTGCTTCTGAGCACAATCTGATTGTAGATGAAGCAGCTTTTGAGGCAGAGATGAAACAGCAAAAAGACCGTTCCCGTATAGCGACCACGATCGATGCGGGAGATTGGACGATCGTCAACGATATTGACCGTAATGTTTTTGTAGGTTATGATGACCTGAATATCCAAACAAAAGTTGCCCGTTACCGCAAAGTAAAGGCAAAGAATAAAGAACAGTTCCAGCTGGTCCTGGAAACTACTCCTTTCTATGCAGAAAGTGGTGGTCAGGTAGGCGACAGGGGTGTTTTGATCTTTGGAGAAGAAGTGATCGAGGTAGTAGATACCAAAAAAGACAATGACCTTATTATCCATTTTACCGAAAAATTACCGGCCGATATCGCCGCCGGGGTAACCGCTAAAGTGGACTGGGAAAAGCGGATCAATACGATGTACAACCATACGGCAACTCACTTGCTGCATGCAGCGCTTAAAGAAGTTTTAGGCGCGCACGTAAACCAAAAGGGTTCACTGGTAAATGAAGACGTACTACGTTTCGACATCTCGCACTTTGCCAAAGTAACCGAGGAAGAATTGCGCCAGATCAATTATATTGTCAATGAAAAGATCCGCGCGAACATACCGGTAGTGATCAGAGAATTACCCAAGGAGGAAGCCTTAGCTTTAGGCGCTATGGCCTTATTCGGTGAAAAATATGGGGATGTGGTACGGGTAGTTACTATTGATCCCGAATTCTCTGTTGAGCTGTGCGGTGGCACACACGTGGGCAGCACAGGAATGATCGGTTCGTTTGTGATCACCGCAGAATCTGCAGTAGCAGCCGGTGTACGCCGTATCGAAGCGCTTACAGGTGGAGCGGCAACCCGCTTCCTGGTAGACAAGCTTCAGGAGAGTAAGGCACTGGTTGAATTACTAAAAACCAAAGACCCGGTAAAAACAATAGAAAAATTAATTGAAGATAAAGCAGCTTTAGAGAAAAAGATTGAAGCTTATGAAGCCAAAGAAATAGCGGCTCTGGCTAAATCATTAGCTGCAAATGCCGAAACCGTCAATGGCATTTCATTTGTGGGGGCTAAAGTGGAAGCCGCTAATGCAGATGCTTTGAAGAAAGCAGCTTTAGACCAGAAGGTATACCTGGACAAATTTGTAGCGGTGCTCGTGGCCGAGATCGGTGGTAAAGCATCCGTAGCGATCGCTATAGATGAAGCTACGGCTAATGAAAAAGGCCTGGATGCGGGTAAAATGATCAAACAGCATATCGCGCCTTTGATCAAAGGTGGCGGTGGCGGCCAGAAGTTATTGGCTAATGCCGGCGGACAGGATGTGTCGCAGCTGGAACAGGTGATTGAAGTAGTGAAAGGATTACTCTAAGATAAATTTATTGAGCGGTCGGCCGGTGCCGGCCGCTATTTTTAATGGCTGCAACGGGCTTAATTTTTAGCACATTGTTAGGCATTCCGCCACTAATTATCGGCCTTTCCCCCTTAAAATTCACTAATTTTGCGGGGTATTCAGATAAAATAGAAAAATGAATCATCCAATTAATTTTCCCGAAGCAATTTTAGCAACAGTAGCCCATGACGCGGTGCTGAGCTCCGTGGCACATAAAGTAAAAAATTCTGAACGTATCACCACAGACGAATGTGAATAC
>CAXYKQ010000338.1:0-6348 GCA_964277835.1 uncultured Edaphocola sp.
GGATATACTTAATAGGGCTTTGAAAATATTATGCATCTTAATTTAATAGGTTAAAACAGGGCTAAGATAAACTAAAAATATTTTATTCTCAATTATTTGAGAGAAATATTTGCCGCACGGATAATTCCTCCTGCAATTACGTCATCTCCCTCGTAAAATACTGCCGACTGGCCCGGGGCTATGCCGCTTACACTATCATAAAACGAAACGCGGACAAGGCCGTTATCTTCGTTGTAGAGGTTACTTAAGCTGGGCGCTGTCTTATACCGGATCTTGGTATCGGCTTCCATACCTTCAGCAATACTGTCATATTTGATGTAGTTAATACCTTGCACCAGCATTTCCTGCTGCAGCAAATCCTCCGCATCACCTAATACTACGGTATTGCTCTCCGGGATGATCTGGGTCACAAATGCCGGTTTGCCCAAAGCAATTTCCAGGCCCTTGCGCTGACCGATCGTGTAAAAAGGATAGCCTTTATGTTGCCCCAGTATTTTACCGTTTTTATCTACAAAATGCCCGCCGGACACTCTTGCTTCCAGGCCGTCTACATTTCTTTTCAGGAAACCCCTGTAGTCATTGTCGGGTACAAAGCAGATCTCGTAGCTCTCCGCTTTTTTAGACAACTCTATATAGCCCATATCTGCTGCCAGCTGTCTGACTTCAGTTTTCAGGTAGTCGCCTAAAGGATAAATGCTGCGGCTCAGGCAATCCTGCTCCAATCCCCAAAGTACATAACTCTGGTCTTTGGTCAGGTCCTTCGCTTTGGATAAAATATAGCGGCTGTTTTCTTCACGCACCTTCACATAATGCCCGGTCGCGATAAACTCGCAATCCAAAGCATTAGCGCGCTTCAGCAGGGCAGCCCATTTGATATGTGTGTTACACAATACACAAGGGTTGGGCGTGCGCCCGGCAATGTACTCGTCTACGAAATTCTGGATCACTGCACCGCCAAACTCTTCCCGGATATCTAAAATATAATGCGGAAAGCCATGATGTACCGCCGCCTGGCGGGCATCATTAAAGGAATCTATATTGCAACAACCAGTCTCTTTTTTACTGCCTCCCGAGCTGTCATAGTCCCAGGTCTTCATGGTGATCCCCACAACCTCGTATCCCTGATGGTGCAACATCAACGCGGACACGGTGCTGTCGATACCGCCGCTCATCGCCACCAACACTCTGCCTTTTTTACTCATTTTTTACTATTTAGCCTGCAAAATTACGAAAATATGTTAGGTGTGTTATTGGTTTTCACTATTATACTATTGTCAGTATCGCGTATTTAAATCTAGGGCTACCGGAAAAGAAAAAAAATTAACTTTGAAATTCTAAGTTTTATACAGGAACAACCATGTTTTTCAAAATTCAACGCAATCCCAAAGGCAATATTGCCTATCTTATTGATACTACTGAACAGCTGAGCCAGGTCCAACTGGAAAAACCGGAACTGGAATATGTGCTCCGGGAATTCAAAAAAGAAAATAATCTGGTCACCATCAATCGGTATACCGAGCAGCTATATTTTATAAAAATCAATAGCCCGGCTGATTGGAAAAGTGATGAAAAAATACGGAAGCAAGGCGCTCAATGCTGCCACATTTTGAATGAAAGAAAAGAAAGTGCAATCAATATCGACAACCTGTCCGGGCATAAAAAAGCTGCTTACCTGCTGGCGGAAGGTATGGCTTTAGCCAATTACCAGTTTTTGAAATATAAAACAGAGCAAAAAAAGTTAAAGCATAGCCTGAATGATATTTTCTTCAATAATCAAAGCCTGACGGTAAAAGAACTCCGCGAACTGGAAACTCTTGTACAAGCTGTTTATAAGTCCCGTGACTTGATCAATGAGCCGCTGCAATACCTGACTGCCGAGCAATTTTCCAAAGAGATACAGGAAATAGGGAAGGAGGGCGGCTTCAGGGTACAGGTACTGGGTAAAGCAAAGATAGAACAGATGAAAATGGGCGGCATACTGGCAGTAAATGCCGGCAGTATATTGCCTCCCACCTTTAATATACTGGAGCACAGGCCACAGAAATTTATCAATAAGGCGCCGATCGTTTTAGTAGGTAAGGGTATCGTTTACGATACCGGCGGCCTCAGCTTGAAACCTACTGCGGCCTCTATGGACCGTATGAAAAGCGACATGAGCGGCGCCGCTGTAGTGGCCGGCATTATGTATGCGGTAGCGATGCTCGACTTGCCCCTGCATATCGTAGGCCTGATACCGGCTGCGGAAAACAGGCCCGGAGAAAATGCTTATGTGCCCGGAGATGTGATCCGTATGTACGACGGTACCACGGTAGAGGTATTGAATACCGATGCAGAAGGTCGGTTGGTGCTGGCGGATGCGCTGCACTATGCCAAAAAATACAAGCCCGAACTGGTTATGGACTTTGCGACCCTGACCGGTGCAGCTGCTAATGCCTTCGGAGATGTCGCCATTTGTGCGATGGGCACAGCAAAAGAAAGCACTAAAGAGCAATTAAAAAACAGCGCTTACCGTCAATTTGAAAAAATAGTGGAACTGCCATTATGGGAGGAATACGGGCAGATGATCAAATCGGATATTGCTGATCTGAAAAATATCGGTGGCCCTATGGGGGGAGCGATTACTGCCGGGAAGTTCCTGGAGCATTTCACCGAATATCCCTGGATGCATTTTGATATTGCCGGTGTTTCCTATCATGCCGGTGGCAAAGATTACCGTCCTGTGGGCGGCGTGGCCATGGGGGTGAGAATGGCGGTTGATTTCCTGATGCACTACGTCAAATAATCAGCGACAAGATTTTATGGTAGATAGGTATTTTCAAGTTTTTTTATCGGAGTTGTTACCATTTTTATGTCATCGAAGAGAAATTTAATATTCAGAAAAAAATGAGCTTCACTATCTTTTAAACTGCCAACTAGTATCGTTTTTCATCAAAAAGAAAATGCTTTGCTGTTCCGGCAAAGCATTTTCTATTATATTTTTATGTGATAGAATCTCTTTATTCTACACTGCTTCCGCTGCCACCTGAATAAGGGAAGCTAAAGAAGTATTGTCCTCTGCGGTTTCCGGGATAAGTACCGCTCAATTGCACCATGCCATCCGCATTGTTCAAAGCAGTTTTAAGCTCCGCAATACTTTTAACCGCCTGGTCGTTGACGCTCAGGATCACGAAGCCTGGTTTTACGCCAGTGCCGGCGAGCTCGCCTTTACCTACTTCCACTACAGATAAGCCTCCATCAACGCCTAAAGCACCTGCCTCTTGTTTGGTTAATGGTTTCAGCAAGGCGCCTAATGCTTTAGCACCGCCGCCCTGCACCGCGGTCAATTGCTCTGTACTCTTCTGGTCTTTCAGTTCCACGTGGATCTTACCGGACTTGCCCGCACGGCTGTAGTCGACCTGTACTTTATCGCCAGGGTGGTATCTCGCCACTTGTTCAATTAATGTAGCACTGCTGTTTGTGGCTACACCATTAATGGCAAGGATCATATCTCCTTTTTTCAGGCCGGCTGCTGCGGCGCCGCTTCCTTTTACTACATCCGAAACATAAACACCTACACCGTTATTATAGTCCGATTTACTGACGCCTAATTCTTCGGCTTCTTTTTCGGTCATACGGTCAAGGTCGGCCAAAGCCGCACCCAGGTAACCCCTGCGTACATCACCGAATTTAATGATGTCATCAGCTACTTTGCGAGCCAGGTTGGAGGGAACGGCATAACCGTACCCGGCATAGCTGCCCGTCGGAGAGGCGATAGCAGAATTAATTCCTACTAACTGGCCTTGAGTGTTTACCAGGGCGCCACCACTGTTACCGGGATTGATCGCTGCATCGGTTTGTATAAATGATTCTACCGCACGGTTAGACTGTCTTTGGTTGATGCCGATAGACCGGCCTTTAGCACTGACAATACCCGCAGTGACGGTGGCGTCCAGGTTCAGGGGGAACCCTACGGCCAGTACCCATTGGCCCAGCTTCACTTCATCTGAATTCCCGAAAGTAACCGCCGGAAGATTTTTAGCCTCCACTTTTATAACCGCAAGGTCTGTTTCCGGATCAGTACCAATGACTTTAGCCGTTAAAGTATTCCGGGTGTTGATCGTTACCAGTACTTCATCTGCACCTGCCACTACGTGGTTGTTGGTCAGAATATAGCCGTCATTGGAGATGATCACTCCTGAGCCGCCTCCTTCTACATCAGGTTGTTTGTACTGCTGCATCCTTTGCTGGCCGCCGCCGCCAAAGAAATCGGCAAAGGGATCCCATACCGGAGCAGTAATCGTTTTACCTGCTTTCTTGATCTTAATATGGACCACAGACCTTACGCCGCTTTCCGCAGCATAGGTAAAGTCTACCGGTTGTCCTGTTACATCGCCGCTGTTGCTGGCATAATGCAGGCCGGATTTGGTAGTGCCTGAATTCCAGCTCTGTGGCGATGCGTTAAAGTTATTGTCCTGGATTTTTTCATAAGCCCATACGGAACCGATTGCGGTGAGGGCAGAAGCCACAATAGGGATTGCTATTTTTTTCATCTTACTAAATACTATTATTTTATTCTAAAAGGTTATTAAAACAAATTTAATGGATCATGTAAAATGTCGTCGATAAGCTAATGTTTTTTAGTGATACTTTAAGAAAAATTTATTTTATTATTTACAGACTAGCGAGGAAGTCCATAGTGTCCACGCCATCCGCATAATCAGTCAGGCCGGGCTTTTGATTCCCGCCGAAACGGACCAGCCTGGGATGAATACCCGGCGCTTCAGCTAAGCTGATGCATTGGACTTCCTCTTTTTTTAAGAGTTCCTGCAGCAACGTTTCTTTATCATCATAGTATTGATAATGGACCACACTGATCGGGGCATAGACGCTATCAGACTCAACTAACAGTATATGGCCATTGCTCATATAATATTGTTTGTTGAGCAAGTATAATGCCAGTTGGTAATCATAGTTGTTTTTGAATTTATTATGGTCAATATGGCTGAGGTATTTATTAAAAGCTGCCAATAAGGGTTCGAAGGCATATCCTTTTGGCACATAAATTTGTGTGACGTTACGGCAGCCCAAGCCGAAGTATTGAGACACATCATCGGATAAATACTCCAACTCTTCGGCACGCTCATCACCCTCTAAAATGGCTACAGAGCTCCTGTTTTTACGAATGATGTGCGGGTATTTCTGGAAATAAAATTCGAAATATCTTGCCGAGTTGTTACTGCCGGTAGCAATATAGGCATCGCAGCCTTTCAGAATCTCCGACGTCGCTACCTGTTGATCGAACTGATCATTCCATTCCTGCAAGGTAGCAAAGATATGTTGCCATAACACGGTGTCTTTTGAGGACAGCTTTATTTTTAAGCGATGACCGGAAATAAAGCCGCATAAAAAATCGTGAAAACCTACCAAAGGAATATTCCCGGCCATAACAATGCCGACAGTTTTAGGGCTTACCTCGCCCGAAGCGATGGCCGGGTAGCCGGCCATCCAATCCTTAAGTGCGGCCTCATTTAAATAGTACCGGGCAATATTATGTAACGATAATTTTACAAATTCAGGAGTAAACCATCCGTTGGCCCGATGCGCCCGATCAATAGTTTCTATTAAGTTTTCATAATTTGATGACAAATATTGGCCTAACTTTGCCATCAGTAATATCCTGCTTTGTAAATCAATCATAAGAGTTTGTGAATTATTGTCCCCAAAATGTAATTTAATTGTAATTTCGCATCCAAAATAAATAAATTAAAACTTAAAATGGCTATAAAAATAACGGACGAGTGTATCAACTGTGGCGCATGTGAACCTGAATGCCCCAATAATGCGATCTACGAAGGCGGTATTGAGTGGAAAATGGCAGATGGTACCGGGGTTTCCGGCGATTATGTTTTGATGAACGGAACGGTTACCGGCGCTAATGAACCACATGATCCTGTTTCAATCGATGTTTATTATATCACTCCCGATAAATGTACCGAATGCCAGGGATTTCACGAGGAACCTCAGTGCGCGGCGGTTTGCCCGGTTGACTGCTGCGTGCCGGATGAAATGTACCAGGAAACTGTAGAAGAACTCCTGGAAAAGAAGGAAAAAATGCACTTATAAGCGATTGCAAGTGTTTTACAATATTTCGGCCGGGACTTTCGGGTTCCGGCTTTTTTATGCCCGGTCCATCCGCTGTTTTTAGTTAATTTTGCCGCAACAAAATAGAGACAGATGCAGGCAATTTTCCGGAAATCAGGGTTGGTATTATTAGTTATGTTCTTTTGCTGCATCCTCAGGCTACACGCACAGGAAAGCTGGAAGTTGATACCACTCGAATCTTTTCATACCTTAAAGGCCGGGCAGCAC
>CAXYKQ010000339.1:0-12907 GCA_964277835.1 uncultured Edaphocola sp.
TGATCTTTACATCACGTTCAATATACAGAACGATACACCTTTCGAAAGAGAAGGCGATGACCTGCGCCTGACAAAGACAATAGATATGTATACCGCCATTCTCGGCGGTGCCGTGATGGTTGACACCCTGGACGGCCAGGTAAAGCTGAACGTAAAGCCATTTACACAAAATGACAGCATCACCCGGCTTAAAGGGAAAGGTTTCCCGGTATACAAAGGGGAAGGTAAACATGGGGACTTGTACCTGACTCTTAAAGTGAAGCTACCGACACAGCTTAGTGACAAAGAAAAAGAATTGCTGGAACAACTTAAAAATCTTCAGTCATGATACAGAAAATAAGCAGGAAAGAATGTGTGTCCTTGTACAATATAGAAATTCATTTTTTTGACGCCCTGGTGGAATCCGGGCTGCTGTCCGTGGAAGAGGAACAGGATGAGTATTACCTGGACTTCGAGGATCTGAATAACCTGGAACATTATGTAAATCTTCATTACGACCTGGAGATCAATATAGCGGGTATCGAAGTGATTGCACGCCTGCTGCACACCATAAAGCAATTACAGCGGGAAAATAAAGAGGGACAAGCCCGGCAGAATGGTGATCATATTGAAATTGGTTTTGTTACTCAATAAATGCTAAAAATTTCGCTTATGTCATGGTACGACCTGTTGTCTATTGCCGGGCGCTCTGTAGCAGTATACATTTTTATCCTTGTTGCGATAAGGTTGAGTGGGAAAAAGGAATTGTCGCAACTTACTACAGCGGATATCGTATTGATCCTCCTGATCAGTAATGCCGTACAGAATGCTATGGTGGGACCGGATACCAGCCTGCTCGGAGGATTATGTGCTGCCGCCGTATTATTTTTACTCAACCTTTTTTTTAAGCGTTTGTTGTTTAAATATCCGGGATTCCGGACCTTGGTCAATCAGAAGCCCGAAGTATTGATCCATAACGGAAAGCTGGAGTTCGCGACCTTATCCCGCCTGCAGATCACGGATGATGAGTTGAAAGAAGCAATGCGGGAGCATGGCATTGATCTCTACAAAGAAGTGAAATGGGCCATACTCGAGATGGACGGCAATATATCGATCATCAGTGGTGAAGCGCATTTGAAACAATCCAGTTATAAGCGGAGAAGAAAGCACAAAGACCTCAATTTTAGTTGATGAACAGACGGCGGATTTATGTCCTATTTATCATAGGTTTTTTACTACTGCCCAGCCTGCAACCAGAAGCCCTGGGGCAGCGCCTCAGGGCCGGTTATTTCGATAGCGATTCCTTTTGGCGGTCTGTTGAAGTTATCGATGAAGATGCTGTAGTTGCCGGTAGGGTTGATACTCAGGTTGCCCTGGTGAGTAATAGGGTATTCGATTACCGGGAACTCAAATTTGCTAAGGAGGAGTCGGCTACTGCAGGGTCTTTGCATTATTTTGAGGCCTTTGTCCTGCAGGGGAAATGGTATATTAAGCCCTATCAAAGTCTGTCGACACTTTTGGATCAAATGGATAAGAACCGGAGCCTGGTGGTCTACACTGAGGGTTATGGCAAGACCTTTATCGCGGGCTTGTTCCGGGCTTTTGCCATGCGGTCCCAGTACCGGGTAAATGTCTTATACCTGGACTATCCCAGTATAAACAGTGGTAAACGCAGGCTGGGTAACTGGCGTTTTGTTTTAAAAGAAGCGCATAAGGCCGGTGCGGATTTTGCACCGGTTTTAGATAGCCTCTGCCAATACCAGTCCGGTAAAAATAACTTTTCCGCAGTCACTTTATTCTATCATAGCATGGGTAACCTGGCGCTTAAGGAGATCCTGGAAAATGATCTTTTCTTTGGTTACAACAAATATGCCTGGGTAGATAACCTGGTTTTGACTGCGGCCTGCGTGCCGGCTAAGGGCTATACGGAATGGCTGAGTAAAGCAAATTTTGCCCGGAATATATTGATCCATTACAACCCGGAAGATCGTACCCTGAGGGGCGCCCAGTTAGTGAGCGGTAATCGTAAAATAGGGGTACATCCGGGTGAGGTATTGCCCGCCACGGTAAATTGTGTCAACTTTAACCGGCTTGTTGGCAAGGGGCATAATTATTTCCTCAACCTGCCGTTCCGTGCGCCTGTGGATCAGCAGGTTGCCGTTTACATGCAAAAGATATTGGATGGAGCAAAAGTCGATTTCGGGGACAGCACGATTTTCAGACGATTGGAAGAAAGGAAGTATGAGCTTCGCAGCGGTAAAATGTAGGGCACGATAAAAGTAACCCATCCTGGTCACATGAGCTTCTTGCTATGTTTCGGGATGGGTTAAAATTTATAGCCATTGCTACGGGTGTCCGTATTATACGCCCGTGAGGTAAATCAGTCTTTGATCCTGACTACATTTTATTGGGAACGTTTATGCCCAATAAGTTCATCGAGTGCCGGATGATCTTCGCGGTGTGGTCTGCCAGAACTTGTCTGAGTAATTTTTTTTCCGGGCTTTCCGCTTTGGCAATACTGCATTGTTCAAAGAAGGTATTGAATTGTTGTGCCAGTTTGAACGTATAGTTGCACAAGGCGGAAGGATTGTATTCAAGCGCTGCCTGTGCCAGTATACCGGGATATTGTTCCTGTATGATCAATAATTGTTTTTCCGGCTCCAGCAGCTTTTCTGTATGGATAACGATTTCATTGTTAACATAACCCGTTTTGGCCAGTAAAGAGCAGATCCTGGCATGGGCATACTGGATAAAAGTTGCGGTAAATCCATGCAGGTCTATAGATTCTTTTGGGTCAAAGATCATTTTCTTTTTAGGGTCTACACGCAGCAGGTAGAACTTCAGCGCACCGACGCCAATCGTTTCATATAACTGATGTAGTTCCGCTTCCGAGAAGCCTTCGGTTTTACCGGCAGCCTCTGTTTGCTCACCCGCCAGTCGCACCATTTCAGCCACCAGGTCATCCGCGTCCACAACGGTACCTTCCCGGCTTTTCATTTTGCCGCTGGGCAGCTCTACCATTCCGTAGCTGAGGTGGAAGATGCCATCTGCTCCCGGTAGTCCCAACTTCTGGCAGATCAATTTCAATACTTTAAAGTGATAATTCTGCTCGTCCCCAACGACATAAATGCTTTCGTCAAGCTTGAATTCTTTTTGCTTTTCGGCGGCCAGGCCTATATCCTGGGTGATGTACACGGAAGTACCATCTCTTCTCCTTACCAGCTTTTCATCCAGGCCCTCTTCGGTCAGGTCGATCCATACGCTGCCATCTTCCTTCTGGTAAAATACGCCTTTTTCCAGGCCCATTGCTACCAGGTCTTTACCCAAAAGATAAGTATCGCTTTCGTAATAAATTTTGTCAAAAGAGCTTCCTATTGCTCTGTAGGTGATGTCAAAGCCTGCATATACCCAGCTATTCATCGTTTTCCAGAGTTCCATTACTTCCGGTTTCCCCGCTTCCCAATCTACCAGCATTTGCTGCGTCGCTTTCATGATCGGTGCTTCCTGCTCAGCTGCTCCAGTTTCCATGCCATTCGCTACCAGTGCAGCAACTTCCGCTTTATAAGCATCATTGAACTTGACATAATATTCCCCGACGAAATGGTCGCCTTTGGTGCCCGTACTTTCGGGTGTAGCGCCATTGCCAAACATCTGCCAGGCGATCATGCTTTTGCAGATGTGTACGCCCCTGTCATTAACCACACAGGTTTTGTTAACTTCATTGCCCGCTTCTTCCAGTATGTTGGCGATTGCCACGCCCAGGAAATTATTTCTTAAATGGCCCAGGTGCAGGGGCTTGTTGGTGTTAGGCGAAGAATATTCTACCATGATCTTTTTAGGAGCATCCTGACTGTCTTTGACAGAACGCTCTATATCGAACTGGTTTAAGTATTGCGACCAGTAACCGTCGTTGATGGTTATATTCAGGAAGCCAGCCACGGTTTCGTGATGGGTATAGCGGTCATTGTTTTGTACCAGGTAATTGCCGATTGCATCGCCTAAAGCCGCCGGGTTCAATCGGAGTGCTTTTACAAAAGGAAATAATACGATGGTATAATCTCCCTTGAATTCAGGTTTCGTCTCATTGACCAAAATATCCTGCTCTTTAACCTGCGCATCAGGATGCAATGCGTTAAAGGCTGCTGCTGCATCTGTCTTGAGCTGTGCTGCAATCGATTTCATATCTGCTGAATTTAAGGTGCAAAGGTAAGTAAATAAGCGGATTTAGGTATTGCCGGGTATTGCTGCAGGAGCACTTTGGGTTAAACGTAAATTTGTGACGAAAATAGCAGTTA
Source organism: uncultured Edaphocola sp. (assembly GCA_964277835.1). Classification (GTDB taxonomy): domain Bacteria; phylum Bacteroidota; class Bacteroidia; order Chitinophagales; family Chitinophagaceae; genus Edaphocola. Next base: position 4,275 of record CAXYKQ010000339.1, read on the forward strand.
GCTTCAAGGGAGCTGTGATCAAAAAAACAGCACGCTTCGGCACCGGTGGTAAGGGGGTCGAAGCGCGCTGTCCGGTTATCGAAGCAAAGGTTTACTTATTCGTTGTACAGCAGATATTTTGCACGTATTCTTTTAAATTGGTCAAGCTCTGGCTGCCAGCTGGCACGGATCTGATCTTCATTCATCCCTTGCTTGATTTGTTCCTGCAGCGTATTCGTTCCCGCAAGTTTTATAAAGAAATTATTGAAAAAGGCACTTTTATCCGGGAAAGCCTGGTAGGCTTTAATCAGCCACTTTAACTGCAATTTATTTTCCGTCAGCCGATAGGCAGTATTGGCATCTGAAGCCACTAACTCGCCATAGCATTTCTGGTCTTTTAAAGGCGGACTGGTGGCACCGGTGACGCTTGCAGGAGTAAAGCTGTAATTAAACCCTTTTAATTGGGGGTGACCATATTGCTGGAAGGGTTTATCTGTACCGCGGCCCAGGCTGATGACGGTGCCCTCAAAAAAGCACAGTGACGGATAGAGGTAAATGGCCGCCATGTTTTTAAGATTGGGCGAAGGAGCTACCGGCAGCCGGTATAAGGTTTGGTGGGTATAATTGTTGCAGGTAATGACTTTGAGGTCAAGATGCGCCGCTTTGACCCATTGTTCCCCTTTCAGCATCTGTGCATATTCTCCGGCAGTCATACCATACACCACAGGGATCGCCTGCATGCCTACAAAAGAGCGGTTTTCTTTTTTCAATACCGGCCCGTCCACGATATTACCCAGGGGATTCGGACGGTCCAGGATGATCAATTGCTTTTTCTGCTCTGCGCAAGCCTCCATCAAATATTCGAGGGAAGAAATATAAGTGTAAAAGCGGGCGCCTACATCCTGGAGATCATAGATCACCACATCTACGTTGCTCAGTTGCCCCGCAGTAGGTTTTTTATTATTACCATACAAGGAGATGACGGGAAGACCTGTTTGGGGATCTTTGTCGTTTTTTACATGGGCACCGGCATCAGCATTACCCCTGAAACCATGCTCCGGGGAAAAAATGCTTACCAAATTAACCTTATTTTCTAAAAGCAGATCCGGCAGCAGTTTGCCGTTGACTTCCGAAGTCTGGTTGACCAGCACCGCCACCCGCTTGTTTTTTAACAGGGGTAAATAGGCTTCTGTGCGGGCAGCGCCTACCTTCACCTCGGCCAGGGGTTTGCGACCTTTAGGTACTTCTGCAGCAGCGTCGTTTTCGTAAGTGTAGCGCGGTGTTTGCGCCTTGCTCATAAAACTTATTGCCGTAAGCAGTCCGACAGATAAGCAGGTAAATACGTTCATAGTCAAAGATTATACAGTCAAAAATTGGTTCAAAGATATTGATTATTCGCTTTTAGGTTTTAATTATCACTATGCTTGTGCGGATTTTGGACTAATTTTGCCAACAAAAGTTTAGTGAAATGACTATTAATGACAAGCAGGAAGAGATTGTTGCGGAGTTTGATATGTATGACGAGTGGATGGATAAATATGAGCACCTGATCGCTTTGGGCAAAGAGCTGCCGCTGATCGATGAGCAGTATAAAACGGATGACCTGCTGATCAAAGGTTGTCAGTCCAGGGTTTGGCTGCATGCCGATTTTAAAGACGGCCTGGTACACTTTACGGCAGATAGCGATGCCATCATTACCAAAGGCTTGGTGGCCCTGATGATCGATGTATTAAGTGGCCATACACCTCAGGAGATAGCAACTACTGATATCTATTTTATAGATAAGATCGGTTTGAAAAGCCATTTGTCTCCCACGCGTGCCAATGGATTATTGTCGATGCTGAAGCAAATGAAATTATACGCTTTAGCCCTTTCAACGCAAGCATAATGGAAAATTTAAGAGACCGCGTAATCGAGGTGTTACATACCGTTTATGACCCGGAATTGCCGGTAAACATTTTTGAATTGGGCTTGGTTTACGAGATACAGGTCGGGGATAATAATTCGGTAGACATTATCATGACCCTTACTGCACCGGCCTGCCCTGTAGCCGGCGATATTGTTTTTGAAGTACAGCAAAAGGTTTCCGCTATAGAAGGCGTTACCGACGCGCATGTGCAACTTACTTTTGACCCGCCCTGGACCAAAGACATGATGAGCGAAGAAGCCCGCCTGGAGCTGGGTTTTATGTAGCTTCAGATTTAAATGTTGCGCTTATCACTGCCTCACCGGCGGGGAGGATTGTACTATTTTGAAATCATTGCCGCTAATCACCAGCCGGCCGTCGATGATCTGTAAAGTACATTCCATTACATTAACAGGTTCCGGTAATTGCAGATGAAGGAACCCGGTATCATTATAAGTATTTTTAAAGTGCATAAGGTTTTCAGGCGCCAGGTAGCAATTGTTTTTGATGTCAAAGCGATCCACCTTTTCCTCTGCACTGTCTGCCGGCATAACGAGCAGGTCAATGTTATTCAGGGCTCCCTTCGATACCGTTACAGAACTGTCTTTGTACAGGTCGTAAAGAAATAGATCTTCCTGGAAAGGAACCTGTATGGAAAGGTCAATGCCGGACTTATTTTTAATAAGGAGGGTATACTGTTGATTGGTGTCTGCAGGATCGTTCAGAAAGGCCAGGTAAGCCACCAGGTAACCTTCCTGCGTTTGATATAATCCTGCAATATTTTTATCCGCTTTCCCCGGGGTTGCCGCTCTTAATTTTTCGATTGAATTCAAGGCGATAATTGTTTTAACATCCAGGTGATAATCGTTAAAATCAGCTTTCGCGTTTTTTGTTTTATCGCAGCCATCGATGAGCCGTGTGATGATAAAGAAAGCCAGGATGCCGATCCAGATGTAGTTGAGTGTTTTATTGTCTGATTTGCGATGTTTTTTAGCGACATGTTCCGGGACCACCCTGGTACTTGCCGCTTTAGATTCGTAAATTATGTGGTTATCCCGGATCAGTTGGGTATTGGCATTATCCAGGTAGTCGAGGTACACCATTTGCTGGCTGATGAGGTAGCAATAGGCTACGTCCGTGTTCTGAATCTCCACGCAGAAATTGATCAATTGCAGAGCCAGCTCTTCTTTAGCGGCAAAAAGCATATCGGGCAGCCAGTTCATAAACCTGGCCCAGTTGCCGGTCCAGGGAGTAACCTCTTCTTTGCGACTGAGGAACGACGTTTTGTTGAGGTTTTTAAACAGTTTCAGGTTTTCAGCAAGAAAAGTGGCGGTAGATTGAAATGCCTGTTCCCCATCCGTAGTGAGTAACAATTGGCAATTAGGAATCCAGTCGGCGGCACTTTCAAAGTCAAACCGGCTGAGCCTGCGTTTCATTTCCCGGTTAAATAGGGGCGCAAAGTATTTCGAGATATAGCGGACAAATCCTTCCTGTTGCTTCAACTGATCTACATCTTCCATGAGCTGATCTGATGCAATGCCTTTTGCTAAGAATAAGCGCAGAGGCTCGTGCGTTTCAATAAGCTTTTGATAGGACAGTATTTCCGGGAAATCCGGCGCTTCAATAATATCGAATACATCTTGTTTGTTATAAACAACACCATCAATTTCTATGATGCCTTCAGGGGACAGCGTAAATTCGGCCGTAACCTGTTTTTTTATACGCGGAATATTGATTGATGCCGTATCAGTAACACTAATACCACAATATTCGAAAAACCGGATGATGGAGATAAATGTCATATTTTTTTGTTAGCCGATTCCCGTGCCCTTGAAGTCGTCGTTTTGGATTTTATACTCGTTGTGCACCAGTAAATGGGTGATACTGTATACATGCTGTCGGAATTCATGATAGCGTTCATTACTTAATGCCTGGTCAGCGGACTTAAAGATCGGTTTAACACCCTCATAATTTTTGAATTCTGTAGGAGCCAGTCCTTTGAAGCCTTCGTACCTCGAAATGATATAGCTCAGCGTGTTCCAAAGAATATCCCAGGCCAGGCTGTTCATTTTTTCCGTCGCTTTTTCCAGTATGGAAGGGTTTCTGCTGATCAATACCTGGTGTTCTCCCTTCAATAATTTTGAATAGGACTGGCTCAAATCTTCTTTTTTGAAGTCTGCCATAGGCAGATGGTTTTCGATATATTCTTTAGCTTCCAGGTATTCGAAGCGCAAACGTTCCAGCCGGTCTTCGCCGCCCAGTTTATCATAAGCCTGCGACACACGGTTCAATACCTCGGCAATCACATATTTGGCATCCGTACGATCGTCCTCTTTTAGTTTAAACAACTCGTTTTTGTGTTGCATCAGTTCTTTGAGGAAGCTATTGGCTTGTATGGCCCACACGTCATTTTCATCTTGGCTGAACATTTTGATGCTGTTGCGGATCTCGTTTTCCAGGTCGATAAACTGTTCTTTGAGACGGTCCAGGTTGACATGCTTTTCTGAAAGTGAAAAAGCGTTTTTGAATTCCTGCTGGGTCATTACCAGGAACACTTCTGTTTGTAATTCCCGGTTGTCGGACATGGTAATCTGCAACTCGATGTCAGAGCCCTTGATCAGGTCAGAGGTAAGGTCTTTACCCGATATTTCGATACAGGCGATCACCAGGTTGGAGAGCGCCCGGGCATTGCGATCGCCCTCTAGAATATTGATAATAATACGGTCGTCTGAACCCTGTTTGATCGTTTTGGAGATTTCCCGGTACAGTGTCTTTTTTTGAGGTAATAGGGCATTCTTTTCAAAAATAACTTCCAGCTTTGTCGTGTGATTTTCTTTATCGTCCACCTCAATACAGATATCCTGGGGGATCGGCTGCCCCGCGATATTAAACTGGCCCTGGGTGATATTAATCTCTTTCAATGCGGCTTTGATCTCGTTCTGCTCTTCGTCATAGACCCGTAAATAAAACAAGTTATTCATATTGTTAAGCAGCGGCAGGAATTCGGTGAATTTTGATTTCACAGGCACAAAGCCCGTATCAAATCCGCCATCGCTGCGGATAATACGGTAGGTTTTACCTTCCCAGTTATTATGGGCTTTTATTATGAGCACTTCTTCGGTGTCTTTACTCATCTGGCTGTAGGAGACAACCAGTTCGATATCTGTAGCGGGCTGAAAATAATCTTCCTGCCCGGTTGCTTCGCCGGCGGCGATGAGGCTCAGCATGTCCTCTACATTTTCTCCCAGCGCGATACCGGCTTCGGGTTGATAATATTTATTGGCAGCATAGTAAGCGGCGCCTATGGCTACTGCGGTGGTAGGGTCGATATGACTGTTGACTTTAATGCCGGTTTGTTCCGCCAATTGTTGGCGTACATACGGAATATAGGTGCTCCCACCAACCAAAAGTATTTCTTCAATGTCTCTTGTGCCTAGTTCATTACGGGTCAAAATACTTTTAAGCATTGAGATGGTGTCCGCAACTTTAGCCCGGAGGGTGTTTTCAAGCTCTTCCCGTGTGATGGTAACTACAAGTTCGCGGCCGTCTAAAGTGAAATCAATTTGTGTTTGCTGTTGTTGCGAGAGTTCTTTTTTCGCTTCTTCAGATTTATAGATCAGCTCATAAAACAGCTGTTCGTATTTCCCGTTATTTTTGCGGAGTCCTTCTTCAAAATTTTCGATACCGCAATTTTCCCTGACATAGGGGACAATAATTTTCTCTATGATGCCGAAATCAAAGTCGGCGCCGCCGAGGAAGTTATTGCCTTCATGATCTACGACTTTCATTTCTCCTTCTTTGATCTGCATCAGGGCAATATCAAAAGTGCCGCCGCCGAGGTCGTAAACGAGCCAGTAGCCATCCCGGTCCGCATCATTTTCCTGGTTGTTGAAATAAGCCAGGCTGGCGGCAATAGGCTCTTGCAGCAATAGAACCTCGCGGAAACCGGCAGCAAGACCGGCTTTCTTTGTGGCATTGCTCTGCATAGTGTCAAAGCTGGCGGGAATTGTAATGACCGCCGCTTCAACATCTTCGCCGGAGTATACAAACTGTTTCAATTCTTTTAAAACCAGGGTAGATAGTTCTATGGGCGTGATGTTTTCATCCAGATTAACTACGTAAAATTTATCGTCAGTACCCATTCTCCGTTTAAAATTGGCAAAAATGTTTACCGGGTCTTTGGTCAGGAATTCACGGGCTTTATCTCCCACCAGGGTACGCTCGGGCCTGAACGCTACAACGGACGCGAGCGTTTCCTTGTGGCCTACAGGATGTTTGAAAATGGTGACTTTCCCGTTTTCATATTTGGTAATTAAAGAATTGGTTGTTCCCAGGTCAATTCCAAAATTGATCGATTTCATTTTTCTTGACTTTATGCGGTGTTCAATGCATTTATCCCTGTTCTGCAATAACTATGCCTTTTTGCAACAGCTGACGCCCCTGACTGTCATTTTGGTAAATGATCGGCTTAATTACTTTCGTTATTTTCAGGTCGGGGCCCGGAGTGCCCACAATACTGGCTTCGTAGTCGGTTCTGCTTTCAGAATAAGCTTCTCCTGCCGGGTTGACAATGATCAGGCCGCAAGTCTCAAAAATATGCTGTATTCTTCTCAAATTCCTGTCAAACTTGTCAGAGAGTTGTTCTGCGATCAGTTTTTGTTCCATTTCAAAAAACTGGTTGATCAAAGCGATATTGGCATCCATAAAATTTCGAATTATCCCAGCAATTTACGATAAAAACGGCTTTCCGTTCCTTGTGAAGTTTTGAAGCTTTAAATTCTGTAAATTTGCTTCGTTAAATTTAAAAAATTTTCTAAAATGAAAGAAGTTGTAATTGTATCTGCCGTACGTACGCCAATGGGTAGCTGGGGTGGATCATTAAAAGGATTTTCTGCAACAGAATTAGGGTCGTTCGCTATTAAGGGAGCATTAGATAGAATAAAATTAGACGCAAAAGAAGTTACAGACGTATATATGGGCTGTGTAATGCAGGCTAACCTGGGACAGGCGCCTGCCCGCCAGGCGGCAAAATTTGCCGGTTTGTCTGATGAGGTAAATTGCACTACGGTGAATAAAGTATGTGCCAGTGGCATGAAAGCAATCACTATGGCTGCCCAGGCCATTATGTGCGGTGATGCTGAAGTAGTCGTGGCCGGGGGTATGGAAAGTATGAGCAATGTGCCTTTTTATGCACCTGCAATGCGTTGGGGCAACAAATATGGCGATACTTCTTTTGTAGACGGTTTGGCCAAAGACGGTCTCACAGATGTATATCATAAATATGCAATGGGTAATGCCGCTGAAAATACCGCTGCGGAAATGAACATCAGCCGGGAAGCACAGGATGCATTTGCGATTGAAAGCTATACCCGCAGCCAGAAATCGGTAAACGAAGGTAAATTTGATGCGGAGATCGTTCCTGTTGAAATCCCGCAGAGAAAAGGCGATCCTGTAGTGTTTGCAAAGGATGAAGAGCCGTTCAATGTAAAGTTTGATAAGATCCCTACTTTGAATTCAGCTTTCGTAAAAGGTGGATCTGTTACCGCGGCTAACGCTTCAACAATGAATGATGGTGCTTCTGCATTGATCCTGATGAGCCGCGAAAAGGCCGAAGCTTTAGGCTTAAAGCCGATTGCTGTGGTGCGTGGTTATGCCGATGCGGAGCAAGCTCCTGAATGGTTTACTACCTCACCGGCCAAGGCAGTGCCTTTGGCATTAAAGAAAGCAGGCATCAGCCAGGACCAGGTAGATTTCTATGAGTTGAATGAAGCATTCAGCGTAGTCGGCCTAGCCAACTGTGACATACTGAAATTAAAACCAGAGCAGGTGAATGTAAACGGCGGTGCGGTTGCTTTAGGTCATCCTTTGGGTTCTTCAGGTTCCCGCGTAGTGGTTACTTTGATCAATGTATTGACACAAAATAATGCGAAGATCGGCGTTGCCGGTATCTGTAACGGCGGTGGCGGCGCTACGGCAATCGTTATTGAAAAATTGTAAGTAATAATTTGAATAGAGAAAGCAGTAATCCAAAGATTACTGCTTTTTTTGACACAAAGATATTCGTACGAAAATTACGATATAGTAAAAGCCGCCCTGGAGGCGGCTTTTACTATATTATTAAAACTTAATAAACTTAATTCTTCACCCGTACCAGTTCATTGGCTTCAGCGGCGTAATCTACCTCCTTAAGGCCAAAACCGAATAAACCTATGAATTCGGATTTATAACCTTGCAAGTCGCCGATCGTACCCAGGTTTTCCGTATCTACCTGGTTCCAGAGTTCCAGTACTTGCGCTTGTACATCATCCTGCATTTCCCAGTCATCTACGCGGATCCTTCCTTTTTCATCAACCGGCACATCAGCGCCATGGTACAACCTGTCTTTGTATAAACGGTAGATCTGCTCGATACAGCCTTCATGGGTACCCTTTGCTTTCATTACCTTGTACAATAAAGAAATGTACAGCGGCACTACAGGAATGGCAGCGCTCGATTGGGTTACTAATGCCTTGTTTACCGAAACAAAAGCCTCACCGTTTAATGACTTTAATTTGTCATTAATTGCGCCGGCAGTAGCTTCCAGGTGGTCTTTAGCACGGCCTATGGTGCCCTGGCGGTATAAAGGTTGTGTCAGGTCGGGCCCTATATAGGAATAAGCGACCGTTTTAGCGCCTTCCGCTAAAGCTCCGGCCTCCTGCAACGCATCGATCCATAATGCCCAGTCTTCACCGCCCATCACTTTAATGGT
>CAXYKQ010000340.1:0-4981 GCA_964277835.1 uncultured Edaphocola sp.
ATGAAAATGAACAACACGACCATAATATAGTGGTGGTGAATACCTGTGGCTTTATCGATAAAGCAAAAGAGGAATCGGTAAATACTATCCTGGAACAAGTTGCTTTAAAAGAAGCAGGCAAATTGGATAAAGTTTTGGTTACCGGATGTTTAAGTGAACGTTACCGCCAGGACCTTGCCCAGGAGATCCCGGAAGTGGACGCCTGGTTCGGCACCCTGGAATTACCTTTTATTCTTAAAGAACTGGAAGCAGATTTCAAAAAAGAGCTTTTAGGAGAACGATTATTAAGCACCCCCAAACATTACGCCTACCTTAAAATTTCCGAAGGCTGTAACCGTACCTGTTCTTTTTGTGCGATCCCGTTAATGCGCGGCGCCCACGTTTCCAGGCCTATTGAAGACTTGCTTACAGAGGCGCAGCACCTCGTAAAAAACGGGGTTAAAGAGATCATGCTGATCGCACAGGAGCTGACTTACTACGGCCTTGACCTTTATAAAAAACGTGCCCTGGCCGAATTATTGGATCGGATGGCGCAAATTGAAGGCTTAAAATGGATCCGGCTGCATTATGCCTACCCGACTAAATTTCCTATGGAAATCCTGGAAGTGATCCGCAAACACGATAATATTTGTAATTACCTGGATATTCCCCTGCAGCATTGCAGCGACAAAATGCTGAAAGCGATGAAGCGCCAGATCACCCGCCAGGAAATGATCGACCTGGTCAACAAGATCCGTCAGGAAGTTCCGGGCATTGCTCTCCGTACAACGATGATCACCGGTTTCCCGGGAGAAACTGAAGAAGATGTAGCCGATATGAAAGCCTTCCTCGAAGAAATGCAGTTCGAACGTGTGGGCATTTTCACCTATTCTCATGAAGAAAATACCAGTGCGTACGAGCTCGAAGATACTTTGAGCAGCGAAGAGAAAGAAAAAAGGGCCCAGGAGATCATGGAAGTACAGCAAGAGATCTCCTATGCAAAAAACCAGGATTACGTGGGTCGTGAAATGATGGTGTTGGTTGATAAGACCGAGGCCGGAAGATACATTGCCCGTACGGAATTCGATAGCGTTGAAGTCGACAATGAGGTGATCATCAATACCGAAGAAGAGCTGCCAATCGGTGATTTTGTGAAAGTACGCATTACGAAAGCCTACGATTACGACCTGGAAGCAATACTGGTAGATTAAGATAAAAAGGACACAATTATGAAATGGATTGAATTAAATGATATAAAGCAACTGGATGAAATAGCTGAGGCGTCAAACGCAAAGGCGCAGATCATTTTCAAGCACAGTACCCAATGCAATATCAGCGCAGATGCTTTAGCAGAAATGAACCGCTTTGAGGGCGAAGCCTGGTACCTGGACCTGCTGGCCCACCGGGATATTTCTAACCAGATAGCCGAACAATTCGGCGTAAGACATCAGTCTCCCCAAGTGATCATTTTAAAAAGCAATGAGGTGGCGTATCACGAATCGCATTGGCGTATTAAAGCAGCAACAGTACAGCAAGCCAGCGCTTCCTGAAACATACGATGCGCTTCCCGCTAAAAATATTATCAATAGCTAAAGACCTAAAAACATCATTTAGGTCTTTTTTATTGGGCAATCAGAAACGAATATTCCCTGGTAAGCTGCGAATAGTAGTTGCGCCACAACAGATACACATCTTTGCCAATCACATTGCCTATTTCTTTATTTTTGAAAGGAAAAAGCTAACCGGGACGATTTTAAAATCAACAGCGGTTTTCCCGGCGCACAGCAATCAACACCACATAAACGATTTAAACATGAAAAGAGTATTAGGCATCCTGCTCGCTGTTTTGAGTTTCGCTTTTGCCCGGGCGCAAACGATCGAGTCCGGCAGCAGGCGTACGCTGGGGAAAATAAAAAGTGACGGCACCATTGAAAACAGTAGCGGCGCTACCGTTGGTTACATCAAAAAAGACGGGACTATTGAAAAAAGTAACCGCTCCACGATCGGCTACATAAAAAATGACGGCACTATAGAAAACAGCGTTCGCTCTACCGTCGGTTATGTAAAAAAAGACGGCACCGTAGAAAATAGTATCCGCACTACCCTTGGTTACATCAAAGATGACGGAACTGTAGAAAATTCCAGCAGGAGCACCATAGGTTATGCCAAAGGCATCAAAAAGGAATGGGTAGCCGTAGTTTTTTTCTTTTTTAAATTTTAGATAAATGAAAAAAATGAAACAGGAGCGAAAGCAGCAATTGTTTGAGTTGCTGGTCTCGAAAAACTTAGTTCCTGGCTTGATGCAGCAGTACCTGGACACCTATATGTCCGATAAAGAGATCTTCGAAGCCTTGCTGGTCCATGGCTTAAACCCGGACTACTATGAACCGTATTACCAGGTACCTGTTCTTGCCCTGGCAGAAAGCAGGAACGAGGTCGAGGCGTTTCAATTGTTGCTTGATTATGGTGCCAATCCAAATGTCCCATCCAGTACCGACGGAACGAAAGCCAATATCATCCACAGCATGACCTTAGCACAAGAAAACAAATACAATCGAAAAATGTTTAAAGCCTTGCTGAAAGCAAAAGTCGATTTCAATGTATTGAACCCCACGACCGGGCAAAGTATTTTGATGGACTTATTGACCTACTCCCCCCTGGCTACAGACAAAATAAAAACCATCCTGGAACATGGGGCAGATCCGAATCTGAAAAACAGCAACGGCGATTCCATATACGATTTGATCGATCGAAAGGAAATCAAAATCACCGATTCCGTGAGAGTACTGTTGCATAGCTGCCAAAAATAGTCGGCAAATAGCGGAACACCGCAATGCATTTACTCATCGCATTTAGTAACTACGATCATCCACCTAATGAGACAAATAGCCCTTTTATTCACTGTGAACCTGGAATTACAAGAGCAAACAGTGTAAGGTTGTCTGTTGCTGGGAAGTGATCAGCATACACACAAACAGTCGCTACCAGCGGTAATCCCTGAACTTGAAACGGAAAATACGCGTTTAAGTCCGGACCTACAAAATAGATCATTAATGCTTCAGAACAACTTGAAAAAAACTATCCTCCTGTTTTTCCTCTTCCAACTATTCCTTTTTTGTAAAGGAGCGGACAATAACAATGCCCACGCCCGGCCACACGGCTCCGAACTCAAGGGATGTATCAGCAAGGCAATCATCTACATCTGCCCGGTGCTGAAACACGGCATTATACCGGCTGATACCAGTGGTTTCACCTCAAGAATCACAAAAATTTATGATAGCATGGGCAACCTATCCGCAGAAAACAGCTTTTACAAACTTAACGATAGCAGTATAGAACACCTGACCAGTTACACCGGAGCCGGAAAAGACAGGACCTTTACGGAAAGGTACCTTTCAGGATTTGAAGATAAAAAAGAAAGGACGTACCAATACGTTTGGGCAGACGATTATCACTTCAAAATTACTCCTGCCGACCCTTCAGGTTTCACCGTATTATCCGAACTCGACACAAATTTCAGGACCATTAGATCTGTCTACATGCGCGAAGGCACGATCCTGATCAGCGACGAGTTTTCCTATCGGGAAACGAAAGATAAATTGTATGAAAAAGTATTGAAACGAACGATTAAAGAAGGGGATAGCGAGCGAATAATACAGAATGTTACCGTAACACAGGAATATGACCAATACGGTAATCCTACACTAACTTATATCTATGACGATGTGGGCAAACGAAAGTTAGCAAACATATCGTTTACAATATATGAGTATTGTAATGAGGACACAAAGCATCCAAAACCAGAATAAAATAATCACGTCATCATTGCGCTAGAGATTTCCCAGATCTTTACAAGACTTGAAAGCATACCCGGATGCCGGAAACAGTTTATTTACTAAAAAATAGCAAAACATGAAATACCCGATCCCTTATAGGAAAAAAGACAAATGGGGCTTTTCAGATGTAACAAAAGAGTTGCTGATCGATTGCCTGTACGAGGAAGTTATTTTTCCATTCAGCGAAGAAAATTTTGGTCTGGCTCTTGTGAAACTTTCCGGCAAACAATGCTGGATAGATAGTGCCGGGAAGCAGCTATCGCCGCCTGCCGACAATGTCTTGCCATTTGCCCCTAACGGAATATCGATAATCATTCTCGATGACAATAATGCAACAAGCCGGCCATCAATTGAGAACTGCCTGTTCATTGACCGATTTGGCGAAAGCGTCTTTACACTTCCGGCGATCAGGGCATACGGCTTCACGAATGACCGGTGCATGGTCCTTTTTCCCAATCAAAAATATGGCGCTATAAATGCTCAAGGAGCAGTTGTGATCCAACCGGAATCTGACAATTTTGAGGTTGTTTTTGAGGCATTAGGCAGGCCTTACTTCAGCGATAGTAATAAAATAAGCAAACAAAACGAGGACTTGATAAAATTTGAAGCAGATCAATGCTTCGGGTATAAAGACAGAGAAGGCAATTTAATTTTCGGAGCCGAATATTTTTCTGCCAGCGATTTTAATGAAGGAACCGCTATGGTAGCAAGATGCCCCAAAGCATTTTATCACATAAATAGCAATGGTAGAAAATTATACGACAAAGTATACTATTACGGCTTCAACTTTGAAAACGGAATTGCAAAAGTGGTATGCAATATGCCGGACGCAAATCCATTTGTGCACGCACGATGGGGCGTGGACTACTATATTCCGCCGGAGGCGAGATGGGGATATATTGATAAAAACGGAATTGAATTCTGGGAAGATTAATCAATATTTATATCCTGCCCTCATGACGCTATGATGCCACATGCAGTGGCATTTCCGAAGTATAATTTAAAATAAAAAATCGACGAAAGCGCATTCGGACGTTAGCAACAGGTAGGTCGATATCAAAAAAACCGCTCACATAGTAGGCCAGTACAAGAAGTAAAACAACCGGAAGCCCAGGCTGCCATTAACAATACCGATCGAAAGCAGTAAAGTTGCATCGAAAAAAATC
>CAXYKQ010000341.1:0-4337 GCA_964277835.1 uncultured Edaphocola sp.
CTGATCGATCATAAAGATGCCCGTACACGTTTTATCGTTACGGATTCGGTATTTTCAATGGATGGTACCTTAGCTCCCCTTGATGAGATCTGTGATCTTGCGGATAAATATGATGCGATCGTGATGATCGATGAAAGTCACTCTTCCGGCTTTATGGGTAAGACAGGCCGTGGCGTACATGAGTTAAAAGGCGTGATGGGACGTGTGGACATCATTACCGGTACTTTGGGTAAAGCTCTGGGTGGGGCGTCCGGTGGATTTACCTCCGGTAAAAAAGAGGTAATAGAAATGCTGCGTCAGCGTTCCCGTCCTTATTTATTCTCTAATACGGTTGCTCCTTCTGTAGTAGGCGCCTCTATAGCAGTTCTGGATATGTTAAGCGAGACAACGGCACTAAGGGATAAGTTAGAGCAAAATACTCTTTATTTCCGCGAGCAGATGACGGCTGCCGGCTTCGACATCAAACCGGGTACGCACCCTATATGTCCGCTGATGTTGTACGATGCAGTAATCGCCCAGCAATTCGCCGCCAAACTTCTGGAAGAAGGTATTTATGTGATCGGCTTCTTCTACCCGGTGGTGCCTAAAGGGCTGGCGCGCATCCGCGTGCAGATCTCTGCCGGTCATGAGCGCGAGCACCTGGATACGGCCATTGCCGCATTTACTAAAGTAGGTAAAGAATTAGGAGTTATTAAATAATTGTTGAAAAGGTAAGCACTATTAAGTGGTTGACTTTTTACTTTTGAATTGTATATAAAATGTCTCAAAACGTATATGTAATTGATGCCGTTCGTTCGGCAATTGGAAAATATGGTGGTGCGCTGGCAACAGTACGCCCCGATGATTTACTCGCTGAGGTGATCAAAGGATTGATCGCCCGCAACCCCGATGTGGACGGTCATGCTATAGAGGATGTGATCGCGGGAGCTGCCAACCAGGCCGGCGAAGACAATCGCAATGTGGCGCGTATGTCCGCATTGCTGGCTGGCTTACCCGTAACAGTGGCGGGCAATACCGTAAATCGCCTGTGTGCTTCCGGTTTACAATCGATTATGGACGCCAGCAGGGCCATCATGGCCGGCGATGGCGATCTTTTTATCGCAGGTGGTGTGGAAAGCATGACCCGTGCACCCTATGTGATGGGTAAGGCCGATGGCGCTTTTGGCCGCGGCCAGGAAATGTTCGATACCACTATGGGCTGGCGCTTTATCAATAAAAAATGGAAAGATTCCTACCATCCCTATACGATGGGCGAAACGGCGGAAAATGTGGCGAATCAATGGAATCTAAGCCGTGAAGAGCAGGATCAGTTTGCTTTTGAGAGCCAGGAGAAATATCAGAAGGCCTATGATGCCGGTAAATTTAAAGACGAGATCATACCGGTTACGGTAGACCTGGGTAAAGGAAAAACAAGTGTTTTTGATACCGATGAACATCCGCGTTTGTCGCCTTTGGATAAGCTTGCCGCTTTAAAACCTGCTTTTGTGAAAGAGGGGACTGTCACGGCGGGCAATAGTTCCGGTATTAATGATGGCGCTGCCGCCTTATTATTAGCGTCGGAAGCTGCTGTAGCAAAATATGGCCTGAAACCTATTGCGAAAGTGATCGGGCGTGCAGTAGCCGGAGTTGACCCTGCAATTATGGGCATAGGCCCGGTGCCGGCCACACAAAAAGCATTAGAGCGTGCGGGTATCACTATAGATGATCTTGGGCTCGCGGAGTTAAACGAAGCTTTTGCTTCCCAATCTCTGGCGGTGATCCGTGACCTGAAAATCAACCCGGAAATTGTTAATGTAAATGGCGGCGCTATTGCTTTAGGGCATCCTTTAGGCGGTAGCGGAGCTCGTATTTCGACGACTTTATTGCATGAAATGAAGCGTCGTAAAGTGAAGTACGGACTGGCCACTATGTGTATCGGAGTAGGACAGGGGGCTGCAGTGGTTTATGAACTGGTAGACGACGAAGTATAAATACATAAATACACATTTTTTTTTCAGCGGCCCTGTAAATCGGGGCCGTTTTGTTTTTTTTAGCCTTTTTATAAAACGACATAGAGCCGTAATCGAATTTAATATTCCTGAATCAATAAGTTTAAATTCCTGATTTTGTATACTGCAGGCTGAGCTGTTGACTACTTTTGTGCCCTGAAAATATTCCACAAAAAAGTATATGAAAACAGGTGCAGTTACATTAAGCTTACTTTCTTCCTTTATCGTGCTGCAGGCACAAGGGCAGCATTTGCCTGAATCCCGTGATACGGCGCAAAGTACCGCCCTGGATGGGGTACAGGTATCGGAAAACAGATATAAGAACACCGAAAGTCAAAGCGTAGGTAAAATATACCTGAAAGATATAGAAAACCCACAGGTGTATAATGCGATTCCTAAGACACTATTGAAAGACCAATTAGTCACAAACCTTAATGATGCATTAAAAAATGCGACCGGCATCACCCGGCTTTGGGAATCAACCGGAAGGGGCGGGGATGGCGCGGAATATTACAGTATGCGTGGTTTTGCCCTGCAACCTACGCTGGTCAACGGGATGCCCAGCCTGAGCAATGGCGGTCTTGATCCTGCCAATATTGAAAAAATAGAAGTGATCAAAGGACCTTCCGGTACTTTATATGGGGGCAACCTGGTAGCTTATGGCGGACTGATCAATGTGATTACAAAGAAACCTTATGAGCACCTCGGAGGGGAATTGTCATTGATTACCGGCAGCTACGGCCTGAGTCGCTTTGCGGCAGATGTCAATACTCCTTTAAGTAAGCATGTATTTTTCCGGCTGAACACTGCCTACCAGTACGAGCATACTTTCCAGGATGCGGGATTTCAGCAATCTCTTTTTGTTGCGCCTTCACTGAAGGTAGTGGCGACCAATAAACTGAGTTTCCTGGTCAATACCGAATTCCGGAATGGTACGGCGGCTAATGCGCCCATGATCTTTTTGAGCCGCTACAGTCCTTTATCCTTTTCCGACAAGAGCCTGTTCGAAAACAATTATAAAAAATCTTATACCAGCGATGAATTGACCATTAAGACACCGACTTTTGGCATGCAGGCACAAATGCTGTATGATTTTTCGGACAAATGGCACTCCCAAACCGTCATTTCAAGAAGCAATACCCAAAGCAGTGGCTATTATCAATATCTGTGGGATAAGGCTAACGGGGATGAATTTACCCGTTTTATCTCCAAGCGTAACGGTGCAACGAATGCTACCGGGATCCAGCAAAACTTCACAGGCGATTTCAAGTTAGGCGCCCTGCGCAACCGCCTGGTGGTCGGGGTCGATCTGATGCAGAAACAGATCCGTAACAGTAGTGCCGGTTGGGTAGCCTATGGTGAGGTGTCATTAAAAAACCAAACAGACAGCGCTGTACTCACGCCGCAGGCGGTGGACAATGCCTTGCTGAATAGCAATGAAGGCGTTTCTGCCGTCAATACCCGTATCTTAAGCGCCTATATTTCTGATGTGATCAATTTTACGCCCAAACTGGCTGCAATGCTCAGTGTGCGCGTAGATAATTTCAATGGAAGCCCTACCGCTTACAGTACTGTGGAAGTAAAGAACCAGACGACGGTCTCTCCAAAATTCGGACTGGTGTACCAGCCGGTATTGGATAAGGTGTCCTTATTTGCGAACTACATGAATGGAT
Source organism: uncultured Edaphocola sp. (assembly GCA_964277835.1). Lineage (GTDB taxonomy): Bacteria > Bacteroidota > Bacteroidia > Chitinophagales > Chitinophagaceae > Edaphocola. Next base: position 3,662 of record CAXYKQ010000341.1, read on the forward strand.
TTGTGAATGTGGACCCGGTACAGGTAGCCGATGCAGACGGCAGTAATTCCAGAATAAAAATATTCAGCCCCGAGCAGGCCAATCAGACAGAATTTGGTGTCAAAACCAATCTGCTGCACAACAGGCTGTCGCTCACTGCCAGCTATTACGATATCCAGGTCCGTAATAAATTAATGACCGATCCGAATAATATTAACAATTCCATCCAGGGTGGTAAAGTGCAAAGCCGTGGCGCTGAATTGAGCCTGCTGGCACAGCCGGTGCGCGGATTAAATATTGTAGCCGGTTACAGCTACAACGACAGTAAAGTAACCCGTGAAACAGAAGGGGCGGGCTACCTGGGCTTACGTCCGGAAGAAGCGGGGCCACAAAACCTGGTTAATTTCTGGGGAAATTATATGGTGCAGGAAGGTTTATTAAAGCACTTTTCTTTAGGGTTCGGCCTGAATTATGCCAGTGAGTATAAAACCCTGAACCGGGCTAATATCGGAACCTTCACATTACCTGCTTACACGGTAATGAACGCTGCTTTAGCTTACAACGCTGCCAGATATACCGTGAACCTCAAAGTGGACAACCTGACCAACGAACATTATTTCTCGGGCTGGTCTACAGTTACTCCGCAAAAACTGCGGGCTTTATCTTTAGGCTTAAGCTTTAAATTCTAAGGATGAGC
>CAXYKQ010000342.1:0-4441 GCA_964277835.1 uncultured Edaphocola sp.
ATCAAGACCGATCTTAAGCGGATGTTTTCCTACCTCATTATCTGCCATATAGGGTTTATGGTAGGAGGGCTGGCACTGTTTACGCAAGCGGCCCTGGGTGGTGCGGTTTTCTACCTGTTCCACGACATGATGATCAAGACCAACCTGTTTTTGATTGCGGGGGTGATTAAAAAGATAAGAGGTACTACGAATATGCCTAAGCTCGGAGGCTTATACCATAGTTATCCTAAATTCTCATTATTAGTGGCCATTGTGATTTTTTCCCTGGCAGGCACGCCACCTTTGTCCGGTTTCTGGCCTAAGATCTATTTATTCCAGGCCGGCTTTGCGAATACTTCCTGGGCTTCCAACTACTATGTGATCGGCCTTATTTTCGCGAGCCTGATTACTCTGTATGTTTTGGCTAAAATGTGGAAAGAAGTATTTTGGAAGAAGCTGCCGGACACGCAAATCCACGTTCCGGACCATTTTGAGCCTTTGAGTTTTATGAAAAAGCTAAGCCTGATCCTTCCCATCGTCTTCCTCGCCGGTATCACATTATATATCGGGCTGGATGCGGAGCGGATACTGACCGTCGCTAACGATATTGCTAAAGAGATGCTGAACCCTAAACCTTATATTAAAGCAGTGCTGGGGCACTTATAAAAAGATTGCAATGACCAACCAATTTTTTACAAATATTATGCTGACGCTGATCTGGGTAATGCTTTCGGGCAATACCAGTATACCCAATTTCGGGTTCGGCTTCGCATTGGGCTTTGTTATTCTTTACCTGACTGTAAGAGGGATAGATAACAGGCGTTATTTTTACCGGGTGCCCAGGATGATCCGTTTTATCCTGCGTTATATTTATGAAATGCTGAAAGCTAACCTGCAGGTGACCCGTACCATCCTGATGCGCAGGATGGATGTGGCACCGGCAATTATTAAATATCCGCTGGAGGCCAAGACGGATTTTGAAATTACTATGCTGTCCAATATTATTTCATTGACACCAGGTACACTGGTAATGGACATCAGCGATGATAAAAAAGTAATGTATATTCATACCTTATACTACAAAGACAAAGATTCTTTTATAAAGTATATCAGGTTGAACCTGGAAATTAAGCTATTGGAGGTGATCAGATGAAGCTGTATTATTTATTATATTTCTTTGCCCTGCCGGTGAACTGTATCGCTATGATGCTCGTGTTCATACGCATTTACCGGGGGCCTACGGTGTTCGACCGGATTGTGGCACTCGACCTGCTGATCACAATGGGGATCGGCACGATTGCGATCTACAGTATTGTCACCAAGCAACCTTTGTTTTTGGACGTTGCCATGATATTGGCGCTTATAGGCTTCTTAAGTACCGTCGCCTTCTCTTATTACCTCGAAAAACGAAAAGACAATGACTGATATCCTATTTATTATATTGTGTACTATCGGCTCGCTGGTAACGCTGGTGGCCGCCATAGGGATCCTGAGAATGCCTGATTTTTATATGCGCTTATCGGTAACCGTAAAAGCCTCTACCATAGGTTCCGGTTTGTTACTTCTTTGTGCGGCTATGTATTTCAATGTCCCGGATGTTACGAACCGGGCCATGGCCATTATCTTATTTTTAATATTGACGGCGCCGGTAGCTGGGCACATGATCGGCCGGGCCGCTTATATGGGCAAAGCCAGACTTTGGAAAGACAGTAAAGTAGATGAGCTTGAGGGAATGTATGACGATGATCATCATCTGCGTAGCGGTCACCCAAGGAAGGAGCCCGGGCAAGGCGACGAAAAAAAGGCGGATAAACAACCTTAGTTTTGTTGTTTCTCCTGATCTTTTCGTGCTTTTTGGATGGAGTCCATGCGGGAACGCATTTCGATCGCTTTGCGCATCTCAAAATCTTTGGCGCTTTGCTCCTTTTCAGAGGCAGTTTTTGATTTTATCGTGGAATCCACAATCCGTTTCACCTCTTCTTTGGAGTAGGTCCTGCCTTGCTCCGTTTTGGCACAAGCCATAAGACCACATAGCATAATCAGCAAAATCCCTGTCCGCATCATGGTTAATTTTTTCAATTAGACAGCAAATTTAAAGAATGGCTTAAATATTGTAATAGTAACTTTGCAAAATTATTTTTAAAATCAGGATGAAGGAATTACTCAGTTTAAATAAGTATTTCAGTAAATATAAAATCAGGTTTGGTTTAGGCATTCTGTTTGTGACTATTGCCAATGTATTTGCCGTGCTGCCCCCGGTGGTTATTCGCTCTGTCCTGGACCAGGTGTATCAAAATATTGACCTCTACCGGTTGATCGGCAACAGTAGTCTTTCTGAAGTATTTGTAAAAGATATCATGAATGTGGTGATGGTAAGCGGTCTTATCTTGATCGCATTTGCGCTGACGCGGGGTATTTTCATGTTTTTTATGCGGCAGACCATTATCGTAATGTCCCGCCATATAGAATACGATCAAAAAAACGAGATTTATGAACAGTATCAAAAGTTGGATACCGCATTTTTTAAGACCCACCAGACCGGCGACCTGATGAGCCGCATGTCAGAAGATGTCAGCCGGGTGAGGATGTACACCGGACCGGCCATTATGTATACCTTAAACCTGATTGTACTAACCGTTATGTCCGTATGGGGCATGTTCCGGGTAAGCTGGGAATTAAGCTTGTTCTCGCTTTTTTTCCTGCCTTTGCTGGCCTTCAGTATGATCAGGATTAACGCTATTATTAACAAAAGAAGCAGTAAGATACAGGCGCAGTTGGGCGCACTTACTTCACTGGCACAGGAAGCCTTTTCAGGCATAAGGGTCATAAAATCTTATGTACAGGAAGCGGAGATGCAGCAAAATTTTGAAGCAGCCTCCCAACAATACAGGAAGAGCAATATTGATTTGGCCAAAACCGAGGCCATGTATACTCCCTTAATGGGCCTGTTTATCGGGTTAAGCTTGATCGTGACGATTTTTGTCGGCGGAAAAATGGTAATTGCCGGGCAGATTACGGTAGGTAATATTGCCGAGTTCATCATTTATATCTCCATGCTTACGTTCCCGGTGTCTACCTTAGGCTGGACCAGTTCTATGATGCAGCGGGCAGCGGCCTCACAGAAAAGAATTAACGATTTCCTGAAAGTGGTTCCGGAAATTGTGAGCCCGGAGAATGCCTTCAGCGCGCCTTTAAAAGGAGCTATCGAGTTCAAGAATGTAAGTTTTACATACCCTCATACCGGAGTCAAAGCCATTGACCAGTTTACTTTAAAAATAAAGGCCGGTGAAAAAATTGCGATTATCGGTAAGACCGGTTCCGGTAAATCTACGCTTTCCCATTTGTTGTTCCGTATGTATGACGTACAGGAGGGAGCGTTGCTTATAGATGATGTGCATATCAAAGACTGGGATTTACACCGGCTACGGGACCAGATCAGCTACGTGCCACAGGAGGTGTTTTTATTTTCCGATACGGTAGCGGCTAATATCGCCTTTGGCGCGCCTGATAATAAAGAGTTGGAGGTGGAAACGGTGGCTAGAGCAGCGCATATCGACCGGGAAATAAAAGGCCTCAAGGAGGGTTACCAGACCATTGTCGGGGAGCGGGGAGTGATGCTTTCCGGGGGGCAGAAGCAAAGAGTCAGTATTGCCCGTGCACTGGCTAAACAGCACCAGGTTTTGATCATGGATGACAGTATATCGGCAGTAGACAATACTACGGAGCAACATATACTCGCCAACCTGCAAGCCAGTTTAAAAGAACAGACCGTAATCATCATTACGCACCGGATCTTTAAGCACTGGGATTTTGACCAGATCATTGTTATGGATGACGGCAGGATTACTGAGCAGGGTACCCATGAACAATTATTGTCTGCGGGCGGTTATTACGCCGAGACTTATAAGTACCAGGTCATGCAATAGAATGATCAGGACCGTAGCAATCTAAAACAGGTTTAAGAAATAGCAAGTATCTTTGCATAAAATAGAAAAAGAATATGCCTTCATTTGACATTAGCAGTAAAGTGGATTTACAAACGCTGGACAATGCTATCAATACCGCGAAAAAGGAAATTGCCAATCGTTATGATTTCAAGGGCATCCATTGCGAGATTGATTTGGATAAAAAAAATTATGTGTTGAAACTCGAGATCGAGAGTGATATGCAATTGAAACAGGCGGAAGATGTGATCGTGACGAAAGCGATGCGCCAGGGACTGGATGCAAAATCTTTTGACCTGGGCAAAGAGCCGGCAGCCAACGGTAAATACCTGAGGAAAGAAATCAAAATTAAAAATGGCCTGGAGCAGGCTGATGCGAAGAAGATCGTCAAGCTCATTAAAGATTCCGGTTTAAAAGTGCAGGCCGCGATCATGGATGATATCGTCCGGGTGACCGGTAAAAAAATCGATGATCTGCAGGAAGTGATTGCATTGTGTAACGGTGCCAACCTGGAGATG
>CAXYKQ010000343.1:0-5931 GCA_964277835.1 uncultured Edaphocola sp.
GATACTCAAATGGCTATTGGTAGGGAGGTATACCATTGCTGCTTACCCGATGTATAGTTTAAAGGTCTGGTTAAGTGAAGCGATCACGAGTTTCCATGAAGCCTTATCGGTTCCTTTCCTTTTAGACGCCCTCCGCGGCACGATGTGGTTGCCGATGGCAATGCGCCTTTTGGGTGTAAAAATTGGCAAAAGAGTCTGGCTCAATACAACTGATATTACCGAATTTGACATGGTGCGGATTGGCTCCGGGGCTATGCTGAATGAAGATTGCGGGCCGCAAACACACTTGTTTGAGGATCGTATTATGAAGATCGGAAGCGTATCTATTGGCGAGCAAACAACGATCGGATCGAAAACGATTGTGCTTTATGATTCCGTCGTGGGTAATGCGGTCAACATCGGTTCTTTATCCCTCGTAATGAAAGGCGAATCCATACCAGATCAAACTTCCTGGCATGGCAGTCCTACAGAACCAAAACACTAGATTTTATGCACCTGATCAATATAAGACCACTGGACATTGTTACAGAGCGGCAGACAGCCGCTGTTTTACTTGCTGCGCTGCATGAATCCGAGCAAACATTAAACAGACGTACCGCCGACTGGAAGGGGATCGAAAATCAGTACCTGGATTACATAGCGGAATGCATCCGGGAATACCAGGGCCGTTTCCTGCTCGCGGAAACAGGAGGAGCGGCTATCGGTTTTATTTTCGGCTACATAGAAAAGCAGGATAACAGTAATTTTGAAACCGGAACGGGTGATGATTTATACGTTTCGGAAGGTTTTGTGGACCCGGCCTACCGCAAACTGGGCATTTACGCCCGGCTCAACCAGGCTTTCGAAGCACATTACCTATCGTTTGATTTACGCAGGATATTCCGGTATACCTTAGTGAATAACGAGCCAATGCATCATTGGTTGCCGCAGCAAGGCTATCAGCCTGTTCGTATCGTCTATGAGAAGTGGCTTTAAACATTACTAGAGGGTTAAAAACCTGGTCTCGTATTCAAATGCAGTGGTGCTGGCCAGGGCTATGCTGTAACCGGGAAGTTCCTGTAACAGCCGGCAATGGACCTGCTGTGATTGTATCGTGTGCGCTGGTTCCAAAGTGTTTATCGTTTCCAAAGGGACTTCATAGATCTTTTTAGCAAGCGCTTTCATGATGGCTTCTTTTTGAACCCAAAACTCGAGGAATCTATTCGGAATCGCTGCCGTATCCAATTGCGCTAATTGATTTTTTTCCGCTTCATGCAAATAATCTGCCGGGAAATGATCTAGCTTCGGATCGATACATTCAATATCTATACCTACCGGTTGTGTGGTACATAAGGCCAGCGCGACCCAATCACGGGTATGTGAAAGGCTGAAATGCAAGCCAATACTTTTGAAAACAGGTTTTGCTCCTCCCGGTCTCACAATATCTTCCAATACTGCAGAAGCCTGCGGTATCATCTCTTTTACGGCTTTTTCCAAAATCAGCTGGCTGCAGATACGGCTGTTGCGCCCGGATGCGCTCGCGTAGGCGGCTATCCGGTTCCTGGTCGCCTCGGGAAATTTTGCCAACTCCTGTTCCGGATGTGCTACCTGGCCAGGAGCCAGGAAGACGATAACTTTAGCCATATTTCAAGTAGATGCTCAGGCACAAAAGTACGATGGCGTAGCGAATAAACGTACCCGCTAAGATGAGATAAAACCCATCAATGTGCAAAAGCTCAATAAAATAATTTTTCTTTCCGGAAATGTGTCTTAGTTTTGCACCTGTATTTGCAGTAAATGCAATGCAACCTCGGGGTGCCTTACTTTCAGGCTGAGATCAAACCCGTAGAACCTGGACCAGGTAATGCTGGTTAGGAAATGGTAGGTCCCAAAACGTTTTCGTTTTCACTTACTAAATAATTAATATGATCTGCGCAGGAGATCATAATGCCAGGCATTATGTATTTCCGGCCAGGGATATGTTTGAATAGAAAATTTTTTTCAATCCAAATAGTATGCAATATAAAATTATCGGAACGATCAGTTTATTGACCCTTACCACAACGGTACGGTCGCAGGAAGCGGAAAACGATACCGTACCTTATCAAAATCTTTCAGGGGTAACCGTAAACGCTTTAAGACTGGGACACAAATCACCTTTTGCTTTTAGTGATGTTAAGAAAAAAGACATAGAAAAGTTGAACGATGGCCGGGACCTGCCTTATTTACTCGACCAGACTCCCTCTGTCCTGGTTAACTCAGATGCGGGAAACGGTGTAGGCTATACCGATATCCGTGTGCGGGGAACGGATAACAGCCGGATCAATCTTACGGTAAATGGCATCCCGATTAATGATGCGGAGTCCCAGGGGATTTTCTTTGTTAACTTTCCCGATATCGCTTCTTCTACCAGCAGCATCCAGGTGCAGCGTGGCGTCGGCTCGAGTACCAATGGTTCCGGTGCGTTCGGCGCTTCCATTAATATTAGTAATATTGAGCAGGAGCAGGAAGCAGGTGCGACTTTAATCAATTCGGTAGGGTCTTTCGGAACGTTAAGACATACGCTCAATGCAGGAACGGGCAGGCTGGCCAATGGCTTCAATTTTGACCTTCGTTTATCCAAAATCAAAAGCGACGGTTTTATTGATCGCAGCGGCGCCGATATGAAATCCTTCCAGTTCATTTCCGGCTGGACCAGTAAAAACGAGCGAACTAATCTTAAGTTCAACCTCTTCTCCGGGGTACAAAAGACCGGGCAGGCCTGGAATGGTGTTGCAGCGTCTGAATTGGATAATAACAGGCGTTTCAACGAATTGGGCATTAAAGAAGACGGTACTTTCTATAAAGACCAGACCGATAATTACCAACAGGACTATTACCAATTGTTTTTGAACCACCGGTTTAACGATAACTGGAAACTGAATGCAGGCTTATTCCTCACTCGTGGTAAAGGTTATTACGACGAATACCGCATCGGCGAAAGATACAGCGATTACTACCTTCCTAATCCTGTTGTAGGGAATGATACGCTTACAGAAACTTCCTTAACGCGCCAGCTATGGCTGGATAATTACTATTACGGGGGTATATTCAATTTGCAATATGCAACAAATAAAACTATCGTTAACCTGGGCGGGGCTGTTACGCAGTATGACGGCGAACATTATGGCCGCGTTAATTGGGCCGCTAATGGCGGTGTACCGCAAGGTTATGAATGGTATCGCCTCCCCGCGCACAAAACAGATGCCAATATATACCTGAAAGCGGAACAGGAGCTCGCAGACCATTTGTATGCAACTGCAGACCTGCAGCTAAGATCGGTTAACTACCAGATCAATGGTTTCCGGAAAAACCCGGATGTGCTGCAGGATAACAATTTCCTGTTCTTTAATCCAAAATTGGGACTTAGCTACCTGCGCGGAAACCAGAAAATCTATGCCTCTTTTGCCGTGGCCAACAAGGAACCGAACCGCAATGACTTTGAAGCGGGGATCAGCGACAAGCCTAAAGCAGAGCGTTTATCAGATTTTGAATTAGGCTATGCTTATTTGAAAAATGGTACAGAGTTAAGTGCAAATCTTTACTACATGCAGTATAAAGACCAGTTAATTCTTACCGGTAAGATCAACGATGTAGGGGCCTACACGCGTGCCAATGTACCGGAAAGTTACCGCGCCGGCGTTGAATTACTGGCTGCCCACCGCTTCAACAAATGGTTGCGCGCAACTGCCAACGCAACTTTATCGCAAAACAAGATCCAATCCTTTACCGAGTATATTGATGATTATGACAATGGCGGGCAGGTTGAAGTGGCGCATAAAAATACAGATATCGCGCTTTCGCCTTCGGCTATTGTTGCTGCCGGTTTAAGCTTTGAACCTTTTACCATCCGGGAAGGACAACAAAATTTAAGCTTTAACCTGAACGGTAAATATGTGAGTCGCCAGTACCTGGACAATACTTCCGATAAAGACAGGAGCATTGATCCTTTTGCACTGGCTAATTTCAGCGTGATGTACCAGGCAGGGTTCGGCACGCTAAAAGACCTGAAATTGATTGGCTCGGTGAATAACCTGCTGGACCGGCAGTATGAAAGTAAAGGCTATACGTTCAGTTATTATTCCGGTGGCCTGCAAACCTACAATTATTACTTCCCGCAGGCGGGCAGGAATTACAACCTGACTTTGATCCTGGGTTTCTAAAAAATATAAAGAAAGTTGAAAAGGAGCGGCCTGTGCTGCTCCTTTTCTTGTACTGTATTTTGCCACCCATAGGCCAGTGGAAGAGAGGAATGGCCCTGCTTCGACAGGCTCAGCTGGAAACCATATATTTGCGTCACTTCGAGCACAAACGAAGAATAAATGTTTTATGATGAAGTTTGCGAGCAACGCTCTGTAATGAAGCCGAGAAGTCTTAATAATTTTCGCTAGAGATGTCTCCACTCCGCTGTGCTGCGGTCGACAGGACGAGCTCTTACTGTAGGTTGATCACCTGCCGGATGTTGACCGCTTCCCGGAAATCTTCATCGTGGGAAACAACCACAACCGTACCTTTATAATCCCGGATCGCATGAATAAGGATCGCGACATTTTGCAGGTCCAGGTTATTCGTAGGCTCATCCAATACAATGAGGTCGGGCGCTTTTTTGCTCAGGCTCAGACAACACAGCATGAGGCGCATCCGCTCGCCCCCGCTGAGTACTGCAGCGGGTTTATCCCAGCTTTCTTTGAAGAAAAGAAAATGTGTCAGTTTGTTCTTCAACTCCCCTTCCTGCAAGGCACTGTCGTTATACCGCTGCAATTGCTCATAGACACTAAGAGTATGATCGATTAAAGAGTACTCCTGATCTATATAAACTGCCCGGAACTCATTTTTCTCCACAGTACCCGATGCCGGGTGTTTAGCTCCCAATATTGTATTGATAAGCGTGGTCTTACCTGATCCGTTGCGCCCTTTTATTGCCAACCGGTCCCCGGAATGTATGGAGAAGTCCATAGCCCGGGACCATAACGGCGCTTTGCCAAAACTGAAGTTAATATCCCGGGCAGCAAATAATAATTTCCCGGTAGGAAACGCGGACGCATCAAAACCCAGGCGCATTTTATCCAGCTCCGGCAGGGCTGCCCGTAATGCGCTCAGCTCGTCGCGCAGACTATTGGTTTTTTCGCCATGCATCGCTTTGATTTTAGCGGTACTTTGCTCGGCGTTATTGCGCAGGGTATTCATCATGATGCGCGGCACTCCCGATTGCTCCTGCTTCTTCCTCCCTCTTGCGTCCAGTTTCTGCTGTCGCTCGGTGCTTGCGCGCTCCTTCTCCCTGGCTTTGCGGAGTTCTTTTTCTTTATGGTGGACATCCCCCAGCAAAGCAGCCTGTTCTATATCTTTTTGCAGGCTATAGAACTCATAATTACCTCCATAAGTTTTCAGGCCGTCGCCGGATAATTCCAGCGTGGTATCCAGCAGGTTGAGCAGCCGCTTATCGTGGCTCACGACCAGCATAGCACCGCGATATTGTGCTACAAATTCATATAAAATGCTCCTGGAGGCCGCGTCCAGGTGATTACTGGGCTCATCCAGTAAGACAAAAGCCGGCTGATGGATGAGGATGCCGGATAAAAAAACCTTAGTTTTTTGCCCGCCACTCAATTGGCTCATCGGCTGTGCCAGGTCCGCGCCGGATAGTTCCCAATAAGCCAGGGCTTCGCGGCATCGCTCCTCTATCGTCCAATCCTCATTGAGTAATTCAAATTGTTTTTCCTCTGTATCACCGGCTAATATCCGTTGTAAGGCATGCAGTTTACGGTCTACGCCCAGTGCCGCGCCCACCGACAGATCATTATACTGGCCCAACAATTGCGGGAGGTAATAAGGTGTGTGCAGCGATTGTACCGCTCCCGAAAGCGGTTGTAACTCCCCTGCGATCAGTTTTAATAATGTGGACTTTCCAGACCC
>CAXYKQ010000344.1:0-3902 GCA_964277835.1 uncultured Edaphocola sp.
ATCAAACTATCCTCCTCTACCTGTATCCACCCTGCGCCATGTAAATCATATTCACCTGTCTCAACCCGAAAAACGCCTATTTTGCTTGCTTCATAAGGTGTATAAGGGCCTCTGATCTCCAGCTGACTGCTATTACCACTCATTTGTCCAGGTTTGGTTTTTCAAATAATTTTCGGGGTCTTGTTTTTTACGGTCGAAAGGCTGGAGTTTTAGAAATTTAAAGTAAGCGTCTATGCCGTAATAAGCTTTAACCCTATCCGTTTTGCTCATTCTTGCCCAGACCTTTTCACAGCGGATTTTATTGTATTTTTGCGCATACTTATCCCAGAACATTTCAAAGCTTATTTCATGCCTTTCACCAACTACACAAAGCGTAGTTTCCCCCTTTGAATTGGCGAAATGCTCCAGGAAGTTTTTTGAACGCTGGGCAGGCATTCTACTCGTGAAATACCGGCGCTGATCCAGGCTTAAAGATGCCTTAGTAAAGTCAATGGTCAAAAGCTCGTTTTCTTCGCCGTAAATTGCTATTATTTCGCCCTGAAAATTTTTGTGGGTTATTATTAACTTTTCCATATTACGCCTCTTCTTTTTTTGGTTTAACCTTTTTGCTTACTCTTTTTTTCTCTGGAGGCAAGCGATCCAGAACCCTACGCAGCGCCGCCACACCTCCATATCTTTTAACGGCTTCCTGCTCGTATATACAAAAGTTCTTTGAGCCTCCATAACGGCTAATTATGTGCGCTACATAGTCTTTAACCAAAACCTTAATACCTGCATCGTATCGTATTTTATCGGCCACCTTACCATCTGGCAGCTTCCCGCTGGCATGGGAAATAAAAATGAATGACTTTTTAGGAAACATTTCTTTTAATGCCTTGTACATTTCATAGGTAATATTCCAGTACTGTAAACTATCAATCACTATAAAACGGGGGCTTCGCTTTCGCTTTAACTTTGTGATCAGGGCCTCGTAAGTCATGCTATGGTCGGTAAACTCTATAAGCCCACTGTGTTCGTCTTCGTTAAGGTGCCGGGCAACATTCATCTGCATACTGGCCTCAAAGCCTTCTTCTAAGCCTATATACAGCACCTTGCCATACATCATCAACACTTTAACGATCTGCATGATAAAGTTGCTTTTACCGTTACCGCTCATGCCCCAGATGATCATTATAAAATTACCCACCAGGTCACCAAAGCACTCTTTAATATATTCGGGAAGGTTCTCTAAATAGTCGTGCCGCTTCTGGTTAAGCTGCTTTAATCCTAATATTTTTGCCATTTAAACAGTATTTAACGTAAGAAGTGCAATGGCTTAAGTAGTGACTTTGATACAGCCACCCTGTCACCAAATTGAGAAAGAACATAATCACGACATTCTATAGAACATACCTTCACTTTTCTTTCTACGCCTCCATAATTGGTGTAATAGAATGTGCCGGTAGATATAGCGTATTGACTACCACAATAGCACACCTCTAATGTTTCAGGTTTTTCTTTAGAAATTCTCTTTACAATTATTGTATCTACCAGGTGTTTAACAGTGATCGAATTGCCTATTACCTTTTGCCCGGCTGACGAGATTGCTTTTTTAGTTAAAGCCTTTGCAATCGCAATTGCCTCTTGTTCCTTGTTTAAATCATCTGGTATCTCTATAACTATTTTCCTATTTTTCATTTTACACTATTGGTTTTGTAGGGTTACTGGTGTAAATGTGTTTGTATCTATTCTATTCTTCAATCGCTTCATTTTAAAGGCTTTTTGTTTTCCTACACATTTGCCAATTCCAGGAAACATAGATTTAATTTGGCCTATCATAATTTCCATATCAGCAATTTCATCCGCCATTGCGTGAAAAGTATTCGGGTCATTGCTTCTTATATGTTTTCTAATTGCCAGCGCCAGTTCTGTAGCTTCCTCCTGGGCCATTTCCAACTGAGCACGCGATCCCCATTTTTCCACCGCTGCTTTAAATATTTCTGCTTGTTTCATTTTATACGATTGGTTTTTAATAATTTTTATTTTATTCAAAATCAAATTCAAGCTGTATGCTTTTGCTGTAGCCGCGTTTCTTACATTCCCTAATAAATTCCGCTGGAGTAGCTACGCCGTACTTAAGGTCCTCCATAATCAGGTATTCTATATTAAAATAATACCACGCTACATACCTCCTGATGTTGCATCCATAGTTATGAATTTGCTCTTCATACTCAATATCAGAAAGCTTTCTTGTACTGATTACTTCCCAAACATTTTCAACTCCAGAGCGCCTTATATGGTTCGGCATAAGGTCAATCATAAACGCTATATAGTAGCCCTTTTTCGACTTTTTTTTGTACAGGCAGCACTTTGCAGAAAATCTACTTTTGGGAATTTTTGATTTTAGAAAATTGAACTCCTCGTCAGTGTATTTATAGGCAGCGGGCTTACTAAGCAATTCCAGCAGATCAAATTCCATACGTTTCGTTTTTTTAATACCCTGAATCTTGCAAGGCTTTGCTGATCGGCCCCCGCAGCTCGCGCCTGGGCATTTTCATCAGGTCACATATTTCGGTGGCCGCTTCCCAATCGCTGTGGCACTCCTGGAGTACGTCCAGGATACCTTCATACTGTTTGGGCGAAAGTTCGGGCAATAAGCCCCGGATAGCGTCAAGGTGCGCTTTGTTTTTCTCTAACATCGTTCTACGTTTATTGGGTTTGGGAATTGGTGCCGATTTGGTACTGCTAACATGGTAGCAGCGGCACGCTTTGCAGAAGTAAGGGTAAAGCTTTTTATAACCTTTACCCTTCATGTGTCTTATATTTTTCCGGGCTTGAAAAAGACTAGGGTACTTACCTGTTTTGGTGCATTCCATTATTCAATAACGGGATATGTTTCAAAAATGAAATGACCGCTTAGTGTAGTATTCCCATTCGTTTTTATGTTAATCGGGTGATCAACATCGTTAATTGGATCGCCATCAATTTTACAACTCCCGATACCCTCAATAGTTTCATAATAACCTTTAGATACAATTTCTGATGCAATAATCTCCGCAAACCCCTCCAGATCACAATTGCTAATATCTTTTTTGTATGCTTCAAATAATGCTTTAAAGTTTTCAGAGTTTTCGTCAAACTCAACTTCTACCTCTGTTTGTAATTCTACTTTTACTATCATGACTTTATTTATTAAGTAATGGTTATTTAAAAAGTTCTTGTTGTGTTAATATTGCTGTTTTTAAGTCTATATACTCGAACGGTCTTAATGAATTATACGCCTCTTCCATTTTATCCAGGTGATCCCGTAGCTTTTGGTATTCATTAAGCATATCCTGCTCTATACATTCAATCCTTTTTGCCAGGTGTATATATCGCTCATAAAGTTGGTTATATGTCCGGTGCATAGATTTCTGAAACCAACGTTTTTCCATGTACGTACTCAGTAATCTATGCTCCCCTGTCATAGCCTCCAGTTCCCTTTTTAGCATCTGGCGGTAAAGAGTAATATCCTTTATCTGTTTGTCTGTTAAAAACATATCTGCAAGCCCAGAACCTCCGGGCGGGGGGCGTTAAAAAGATTAATAATCTGGATATATATCATCTGGTTTGCCGCAGCGCTGGCAGACCAGCACCATACAACCGACCCAGGTACATTTGCCTATACATATTCCAGTAAGTTTAGGGCTTATTGTAGTGACAGGGTAATTAAAACAGTACTTCATTATTGTGTATGCCTTAAAAAAACAATTGGTGTTGATTTATTGATGGGTGTGGGATGCTTGTCTGTGTCGCGCTTCGCAAAGAATCGGTAAGTCTGGAAATGGGTCTTTTTCACTTCACCTGGTACTACCTGCCAGACCTGCTTTTTACTATCTGATGCTTTGTAAAAACGATCTCCAGAGGCGAGCTTGTCGATTGTG
>CAXYKQ010000345.1:0-5014 GCA_964277835.1 uncultured Edaphocola sp.
ACTGAAGAGCAACGTAAAGCTGCCGTGGTGCAATTAGCTGCCGGTGGAAAAGAAGAGAATGTAAACGTTCAGCGTTACAAAGGTTTGGGTGAGATGAACGCAGAGCAGCTTTGGGAAACAACCATGAATCCCGATCAAAGAACCCTGAAACAAGTAACTATTGAATCTGCTGCAGAGGCAGACAGCGTATTTGCCATGTTAATGGGGGAAGAAGTAGGCCCGAGAAGAGAGTTCATAGAAGCGAATGCTAAATATGCGAAAATTGATGTGTAGTTAATACAACCAATATAATTGATGAAAAAGTGCTGTCTCCCAAAGAGCGGCACTTTTTTTATCCAATTACCGAGGTATTTCATGGATTAGCCGAACTATGGCCCCGAGCTCTGGCGGATTTACTATTTTTACCAAAAATTTGATCTTATGACAAGAATATATACTGCATTGATAGTAGTTGCTTTATCCGGCAGCCTTTTCACCGCCTGCACCGGCGTCGTGGTAGAGGATAATAAGGCTTACCGTTCACCGAGCGATACTGCCGATAACGACGGTAAAGCAGTTAACGGAGCCTATGATTTTAGCAATTTTACGGAAGTGGAGGCCAGTGGCGCATCGAAGGTAATGCTCACCCAGGATTCTGTATTTAAAGTAAGCGTAGTGGGAGATAAAGGAGTAGAGCGTTATATAGAGATCAGCCAGAGTGGCAATCGTTTGATCGTAGAGGAGCGGTCGGACTGGGTGGACCGGATTGATATGGGTAAATGTGAAGTGCACATTAGTCTGCCGGTATTGAAAGCTTATCACCTGAGTGGCGCGAACAGCACCACTATGACCAATACCTTCCGGCAAAATGAGGGCATGATGCTGGATATGTCGGGGGCCGGCAGTTTAAAGCTGAAAGTAGAGGTACCGGAAATTACGATTGATGCCTCCGGGGCGTCCAATGTGAACCTGCAGGGTAAGGCGGGCACTTTGAACGTGGACATGAGCGGTGCAGGTAGCGTGGAGGCCGGAGACCTGGAGGTAAGCATGGCTAATGTGTCCTCCAGTGGCGCAGGTAGCATGGTCCTGTGGGTAAACCAGCATCTGGAAGTAGACGCCAGTGGCATCGGATCAGTAAGGTATAAAGGCAATCCTTCCGTTACCAAAGAGGTAAGTGGAATGGCCTCTGTGAAAAAAATGGATGAGTGAATTTAATAACAATAAATAAGAAAGGAGCGTCACCCGACGCTCCTTTCTTATTATCATACCTAAAGACTTCAGGATTTACCTGCCGCTTCCAGTTTCGTTTTAGCCTGGTTGAGTGTTTTTTCTTTGTCGGCCAGCTTTTTTTGCTGGTCCAGCAGTTCTTTTTCAATTTTTTCTTTCGACTTTCTTAATTCGCTTTCTTTTTTAGCCACTTTATCATAGTCTTTCTGGGCTTCATCCACAATTTTCTGCGCAGTAGCCACTGCGTTTGCAATGGAAGCGCTGACGGTTTTAGCCTGTATGGTGTTCATGAAATTTTTCACCCCATCTGCAATAGCAGGATCAGAAGCACCGCTGATAAAATTATCGTAACCTTTTGATACTAAAACAGTAACCGTATTTTTATTCCTTTTACCATCTACTTTATAGTACACGTCTAATTTATCAGAGGCAACTTCAGGCCAGCTTACGCCTCTAAACACTTTGAAACCCTTAGTGCTGGTAGATTTCGCATTAAATGCTTTTTTGAAATAATCATCCAGGCTGGTGGTTAAGATCTTTTTATCTCCTTCGACATTAACGACATAGCCATTGGCATTTGTTTTATTATAGGAAACAGCTGCTTCACCGGCTTGCGCATGCGTAACTATCGGGGCAGCCATCCAGTAAATTAAAGCGATCATCCCTGTTTTAAGAAGGCTTTTCATGCTCATAAGTCAATTCTTTTAATTGTTTAAAAATAATAATGTATGAACAAAATTATTGTATAAAAGAGCGATTATGAAATAAAAACTGCTAATTAAGGTTGCATTAACCATTCAGCATCAGTGCGGTGATGCCATAATCAGCGAACAGGATTGTAATACAACTAACCACTACGGCTGTGGTTGATGACCTGCCGATCTCCAGAGCGCCCCCTTCAACATTATACCCGTAGTAAGATGGGATAGAGGAAATGATAAAAGCGAAAGCAACGGCTTTGGCCAGGGCTACAAAAATGTTAAATGGTTTAAAATCAGAGATCAATCCGAAATGGAAGGCGTCGACAGGCACCGCTCCGGTAAAAGCAGCGGCGGCGTAGCCGCCTACCATACTGATCATTATTGCCAGGATGATCAAGAAGGGTACCATGATCATTGCCGCTACGATCTTCGGCATGATCAGGAATGTTTTGGTGTTAATGCCCATAATTTCCAGGGCATCAATCTGCTCGCTGATCCGCATATTACCTAATTCAGAAGCTATTTTAGACCCTACAACGCCCGCGAGCACAATGCTGATGATGGTAGGCGCCAGCTCCAGGATGGTGGAATCGCGGACAATCTGCGCGATCACGTATTTAGGCACCGCAGGGCTCACCAACTGGTAAGCAGATTGTAAGGTCATTACCGCACCGAGAAACGCAGAGATGATCAGCACGATCGGCAGGGAACGGTATCCTATATCATAGCACTGGTGCATGAACTCTTTCCAGTATACTTTACTGTTTTCGGGTTTGCTGAGCATTCCTTTCAACATGAGCGTATAAGCTCCTACATGGGCTAAAAATTTTTCCACTAGCATGTAGCAAAAGTAACAAAAGATTTGTCATTTCCTCTAAGAATACCTGAATTGAAATACAGAATAAATAGCCTGTTATTTTAATGAAAAAATTAATCTCTTGCTGAACATGCCGGGGATTTGAAAAAAATACCCTATTTTCGCAAACCTAAAATAAATAGTATTAAAATTATTGAAATGGAATATAGACAAATTGTAGCTGTAACCGGTTTGCCTGGACTTTATCAATTAGTAAGCACAAAGAATGACGGTGCATTGGTGCGTAGCCTGGCGGATAAGAGTATTAAGTTTGTATCTTCAAGGGTTCATCAATTGACACCACTTGAAAGCATTGAAATTTATACCTATAGCGAAAATGTACGTCTACATGAAGTGTTAGAGCAAATTAAAAGCAATGATGCCCCGGTTAAGGAATTACTTTCCGGCAAAAAGGCTTCTAATGATGAGTTGAAAAAATACTTTGCTACTATATTGCCTGAGTTTGACCAGGAACGTGTGTATGTGAGCGATATTAAGAAAGTATTGAAGTGGTACGAGCTGTTAAAGGCAAATGACCTGCTGAACTTTGATATTTATAAACAGGGTGCCGAAAATACAGATGATGCAGCACCGGTGGATGAGGAAGTAGCTGAAGTGGAAGAAACACCGAAAAAGGCAGCAAAGAAAGCGGCTAAAAAGGAAGAGACAGAGGGAGAAGAGAAGCCCGCAAAAAAGGCAGCTAAAAAAGCGGCGAAGAAAGAAGATGTTGAGGGTGAAGAAAAGCCGGCTAAAAAGGCCGCTGCTAAGAAAGCGACCAAAGCAACTGCTGAAGGCGAGGAAAAGCCGGCTAAAAAAGCAGCTAAGAAAAAAGAAGATTAATTCCGGGATTGATAACTTATACTATAAAGGCGGACCTGTTGAGGCCCGCCTTTGTTATTTATTGTGTTTTTTTTATAAGATCAGGTAACCACAAGCTCGTAGAATGCGGCATCATTCAGGTACATTTGGGCGAGTTCCTGTATCCTTACCGGGGTAATGCTTTTGTAGACTTCGATATTCCTGTTGAATACATCAAGGTCCTGGTCGTTCAGTATCAGGTTTTTCCAACGTTGCATAATGGAAAAAGGACCATCGAGGTCGCCAAGGATGCTCCCTAAAAGATAATTTTTCACCAACAGCAATTCCTGGTCCGGAACCAGGGTTTCCTGCATGAGCTTCATTTCTTTCTTGATTTCCAGAATGGTTTGCTCACACACTTCTTTGCCGGCTTCAGTACCGATCATCATTACTCCGGCATGGATATAGCTGAGCAGGCTGGAGTAAATGCCGTAAGTATAGCCTTTGTCCTCGCGAATGTTAGCCATAAGCCGGGAGCCGAAATAACCGCCGAAAACGGTATTCATGACAAAAAGCTCCGGGAAAACAGGATCAACCCGCTTAGGGACCATCCGTGCCATACGGACCGCCCCCTGAACGCTTGTTTCATCATTAATGATGCGCAGCAATTTCTGGTCGCTACCACTTATGTCTGATATATTTTGGGTAGTATAAGTCAGGCTTTCGTTCCAGTTGTCTTTACCAAAGGTATCGGTGATCGCATTCAATATGGCGTCGGTGAAGTTACCGCAAACGAACATACGGCAGTTGTTAGCGGCATAATATTGTTGATGAAAAGCACGTAACTGGTCGCCGGTCAGTGCCTGTATGTCGGCTGCTTCCGTGTATTTCCCGTAAGGATGCTCCCGGCCGAATAATAAGGCGTCAATATTCCGGTTGGCCACGAAATCACTCTGGCGCAGGTTGACGGCCAGTCGCTGTAGTGCATTTTGCTTGTAGATGTCTAATTCGTTTTCCGCAAAAGCAGCGTCGGTGATAATCTCACGCAAGGTGGGCAAGATATGGATCACGTGCTTGCTGAGGCAATGTAGGGTCACAAAAGCCCAGTCGTTATTGGCGCTTACTTTCAGCGAGGCCCCGTAATATTCGATGGCTTCGTTGATGGCCAGGGAACTTTGGGTACTGGTACCGCTTTTCAGTAAGGAAGCCACGGTTTGCGCGACGGCAGTGTGGGGCTCCTGCCAGATGCCCGCCTTAAACACCAGGCTGATCTCGATCACTTCCTGTGCTCCGGCATTGATCCAGTAAAGCGGGATATTATTGTCGCAAGTGATGAGGTTGCAAGGCTGTAAGCTAAAGTCGAAGCTAATCGCATCATGTATCTGGGGGGGAATACTTCTGTTACGCATGGAAGCAAAGGTAGGGCAAAAACAGCTCGTTCTTTCAGCTTTTT
>CAXYKQ010000346.1:0-12475 GCA_964277835.1 uncultured Edaphocola sp.
GGGTAGCCTGGTGAATGAAGGGCAACAGGACGCACAGCAATTCAGCACGATCATTACTTTGCCCATCATATTCAGTATTATGATCATGACCACGGCTATTAAAGACCCTAATAGCGGCCTGGCCGTATTCGGTAGTATTTTCCCGCTTACTTCGCCGATTGTGATGATGGCGCGGATACCTTTCGATGTACCTCCCTCGCAACTGGTCCTTTCAGTAGTGTGTCTTATCGCGGGTTTCATCTTAACTACCTTACTCGCCGCTAAGATATACCGAACCGGCATCCTGATGTACGGTAAAAAAATAACCATGAAAGAAGTAGCTAAATGGTTATTCCGTAAAGGATAAATAAAGAAAAATCATAGGATCGCCATTAATCATTAATGGCGATTTTTTTTGCCCGTTTGTTATCGTCAAATGGTTGATATGATGGTAATATTCACTTTTTCTTACCAGCATATACCAAGCAAAAGCATTAACTTTGAATGTTATACTTTTATCAAAACTTTTGCGTTTAAAAGAATAATAGCTCTGTCGCGACCTTTGTGTGGTTGGCGCCACCGGAGTTTTGATGAATAACCCGAAAACTGTTGAAATAATGAATAAATATCTAAGCCTTTGTTCTTTCGCTCTTCTCAGCACTTTAATTGCTGTAGCGGGGGAAAAACGCACGGTAAACTTTAAGGATTTCAAAGCTTACGAAGTATCTGACGAAGGGGTTTACCTGGGATTTATTACGCTTCAGAACCGTATTGATACCGGTACACTTACCCTTAAAAATGTACAGTCGGAAAAATTTGAAGGCAACTTACCTGCAGGTGTGGCCGTAGCGGAAGGTAATATTTCCCCGAGCTTTTTCTGGGGTATACAGCAGAAACAATTAAAAGCCGGCTTCAGGCTGCCACTTTACTACCGCCGGGATGGACAAGTTTATAAGGTACAGGCTTTTGATATGGAAGTCGAAGAAGAAAAGCCTTCCAAAATGGCAGCACGCGATTATGTGACCAATTCGGTATTGAGTACCGGGAACTGGTATAAAATAGCGGTCGACAAAAGAGGCATCTTTAAAATAGATTATAACTTATTGCAATCACTCGGTATCAACCCGGCAACCGTCAACCCGGCTAATATACGTGTTTACGGTAACGGAGGGCAAGTAATGTCTGAAGCCGTCAGCGACGGTTCTTCTGATGACCTGGTGGAAAATAATATCGAAGTGCATGCCGCAGGAAGTACTTTTGGCCAGAATGACTATATATTGTTCTATGCGAATGGACCGGTGCAGTGGACCCCCTCTTTTAATGGCAGGGATTTTCAGCACAAGCAAAATCCTTACGAGGATAAAAGCTACTATTTTATCAATGTTGACCTGGGCGCCGGTAAACGGGTAGGTAATGCGGCTGCGGTTCCCGGTACTGCCTCCACCACCATTAACCGTTTTGATGCTTATGCTGTGCTCGAACAGGATGAGGTCAATCTGGGTAAGATCGGTAAAGAATGGTTAGGGCAAAGAATTTCCAGAAACAGCCAGCTGGATTTACCGGTTTCCTTAGGTGGATTGAGCGATACCGTCCGTTACAAAGCCACTTTTGCGGGCATTACGGAAAGCGGTAATATAGGAGTTGATCTGAAAGTCGGTAATAATAATGTTGGAAATACCTCCATTATATCGGCTACGGGGGATTACATATATTACAGGAATGGAGAGGTGTCCGGCGCATTTATGCCCGGCGCTGCCAGCTTCAATATGGGTATTTCTTTTACGGCGAGTTCTGTAAATGCATCCCTTTACCTGGACTATGTCTTACTCAACTACAAACGCCCTTTGTCTCTTATCTCGGGACAACAGTTGAGCTTACGCTCCTTTGAACAAGGTGCCGCCGCAGGCAATGTAGTCGCCTTTAACCTGTCTAATGCCAACGCGAACACGAGGATCTGGAACGTAAGCAATCCTTTGAGTCCCAAACAGATGCCGGCGCAATTATCCGGTTCCGTATTGAGCTTTAGTGATTCAGGAGGCGTCATGAACGAATATATTGCCTTTGACGGGTCTGCTTACCTGGCCCCGACAGCCATCGGCAGAATAGATAACCAGAACCTTCATGGTTTGTCCCAGGCGGACTACCTGATCATCACGAATAATGATCTTTTACCGGCAGCCGAAAAATTGGCTACCATCCACCGGAACCGATTCGGCAGAACGGTCCAGGTGGCAACCGTAGAGAAAATATATAATGAATTCTCATCGGGCGGCCAGGACATCGGCGGGATACGCAACTTCATCCGCATGTTTTATGACCGCGGTAACGGTACTCATGACCTTAAAAACATCCTGTTGTTCGGTACCGCTTCATTTGATTTTAAAAACAGGATCGCCAATAATACAAACGTAGTGCCTACTTACCAGACCGATATTTCGGCAAACGGCAATTCCGCTTATGTTACGGATGAGTATTTTACCCTGCTCGATGACGGGGAAGATATACGGGATAATACAGAAGGCAGTTTTATTGATGTGGGCAGCGGTCGTATCCCGGCCCGAAACCTGGAGGAGGCGAATAATTACGTAGCTAAAGTAGAGCAATATATCAGCGCCCAAAGCTTCGGCGAGTGGAAGCTGAACTCAACTTTTGTAACCGATGATTTTGAACCCGGTATGGGCTTCCTGAAAAGTTCGGAGACCATGAGTACGGCATTGGATAATGCCTATCATATCATTGGGGCCAGCAAACTCCTGGCAGATGCATCACCGAGAGTGGCTACCCCCAGCGGAACCAAGTTTCCTTCCATTACGCGGGATATCAATAACCAGGTGTTTAACGGTACGTTCCTGATGAACTATATCGGTCATGGTAACCCTACGAGATGGGCGGTAGAAGAAATCCTTTACCAGGGAGATATCGATCAATGGTCTAATTTTGAGAAACTGCCCATGGTCATTACCGCTACTTGTGATTTTGGCCGCTTCGATAACCCGCTGGAGCCTTCTTCCGGGGTAAATATGGTGATTAAGAAAAATGGTGGTTCCATTATGTCTTTAACCACGACTCAAATTGTCTATCCCGGGCCTAATGACCGCCTGAATGCTGCCTTCATCGGCGAGCAGTTCGCGCAGGGACCGGATGGCAGCTTTACGACTTTCGGCGAGGCGTTCATGCACGCCAAAAATGCCGCCAGCAGTTCCTCCAGCACACGTCTGAACTCTAAAAAATTTGTAGTGCTGGGTGACCCGGGTCTGGCCCCGGCCTTGCCCAAGCATAAAGTGGTGAGGGACTCTATACTGGAAGTGCGGGGAGCCGATGCAGCAGCAGCGACCGATACCCTTAAAGCCTTAGGGCGCTATATCATTAAAGGACATATCACCGATGCCGCCGGTAATGCGAAAACAGACTTTAATGGCCAGGTTTACGTAACCATTTTTGATAAAAGAAGGGAAGTTTCGGTTACCAACCCGGCCCTGCTGGCATCAACCACTGATCCTAATAAAACTTATAACCTGCAAAACAGTGTATTGTTCCGTGGGAATACTACGGTAACAAACGGGGAATTCTCGGTCAATGTAATCATCCCCAAAGACATTAATTATGACCTGGGAAAAGGAAAGATCGTTTACTATGCTTATGATGATAAGGAAGAAGCGGCAAGTGCCGATACCAACCTTTTAGTCGGACAGTTCAGCGACTATGCCGGTGTAGATAACAGCGGACCGGTAGTTAAACCGTTTATTGACAATAACCTGTTTCGTTCCGGGGACATCGTGAGCGCCAACCCGATGTTGTATGTTGAACTGGAAGACGATAACGGGATTAATGTTTCCGGTTCTTCTGTAGGTCACGACCTTATCGCCGTGATCGACGGGGATTATAGTAACCCCTTTATCCTGAATTCCTTTTATCGCCCGGAGCCTAATGACTTCACTAAGGGCAACCTGTACTATCAATTGTCACGCCTGGCGGCAGGTAAGCATACGATCACGGTTCGCGCCTGGGACGTGTACAATAACTTCGGCGAAGGCTCTATCGACTTTGAAGTGGTCGAAGGGGAAACACTGGATTTTAACCTGTACAATTTTCCAAACCCATTCGGGCAAAGTACGAAAATTGTCTTCCAGCATAACCAACCGAATGTGGAGATGGAAGTGGACCTTCGGATATTTGGCACTAACGGTCAACTGGTCTACAGCCAGTCACAAAAGAGGCAACCGACAGGAAGCTTCACTTACTGGACCTGGGACGGCACGGATCGAAGCGGGGCTAAAGTCGCCCAGGGTGTTTATATGTGCCAGCTGAATATAAAAACAAGTACAGGAATTTCTAAAACCGTATATCATAAATTGGTTTTTGCACGTTAAATAGGAGAAGCTGCGAAAGCAGTTCCAAAAAACAGATTATTTAAATTAACAAGAAATTGGTGCTTAACATAAATGTTGTAGTTTTGCACCTTCCCAAAAACAAAATTATATAATTGATGACTCGAAAATTGTTTGTTCCCGGAATCACATTGTTAGGTATGGCAATCGGTAATATTGCCCACGCACAGGTATATAAGGAAGTTGGACCGATATCTTATGCCGTTCCTTTCCTGACCATTGCCCCGGATGCGCGTTCAGGTGCAATGGGAGATGTAGGTGTAGCCTTGTCTCCGGATGCCTACAGCCAGCATTATAATGTAGGTAAAATGGCAATGAACGAAGATGAAGCAGGGATTGCGGTAAGTTATTCTCCCTGGTTGAAAGATATCGTTCCCGATGTAGCCCTTTTGTACGCATCCGGCTTCTACAAATTCGGTGAAAATAAAGAACAGGCAATCAGCGGTTCCATCCGTTATTTCAACCTTGGTGAAATTAACTATCGCGATGAGAACAACCAGGATCTGGGGATAGGTAAGCCAAATGAACTGGCCATCGACCTGGGTTATTCCAGGAAGTTATCTGAAAATCTTTCATTGGGCGCCAGCATCCGTTATATTAACTCCAATATTGCTGCCGGTGTGAAAAATACGGGTAGTTCTTCTGGTTACAAGCCGGCGAATACTGCTGCTGCAGATATAGGCCTGTTTTACACGAAAACTACCATGACCTCTGAAGAACAAGGCTCTACTTTTAATTTCGGAGCCGCCCTTAGAAACCTGGGGGGTCGTGTTACCTATTCACAATTACAAAGAGATTTCTTACCCGCTCAATTGGCGGTAGGCGCTTCTTATACTTATCATATCGATAAGTTCAATAAATTTACCGCATCAGTCGACTTGGTAAAATTACTGGTTCCGGCTGCCGAGCGTGTTATTGAGCAAAATGGAGATACCTCCTATGTACAACCCAGAGATATGAGCGTGGTATCGGGTGCTTTAAGCTCCTTTACGAAAGCGCCGGGGATGTACGGTACTACATTGGGTATCGGCGCTGAATACTGGTACCAGGATCAATTCGCCCTTCGTGCCGGTTATTTCCATGAAGACAAACAACTGGGTAACCGACAATATTTCGCAGTAGGTATCGGTCTAAGATATAGCATGTT
This sequence comes from uncultured Edaphocola sp., assembly GCA_964277835.1. Classification (GTDB taxonomy): domain Bacteria; phylum Bacteroidota; class Bacteroidia; order Chitinophagales; family Chitinophagaceae; genus Edaphocola. The sequence continues at coordinate 5,515 of CAXYKQ010000346.1, forward strand.
CGGTATCGACGCTTCTTACCTGGTGCCTAGCGGGTCCAGCATTGCGCGCAATCCTTTAAGCAATACTTTACGTTTTTCTTTATTGTTTAACTTCAACAATAAAAAATACTTTAAAGATAAAGAAGAAGCTTAGTCCGACTCGCTTCCTGGTTCCAAAAAGCACTGTTGTATCTTCGATATGCAGTGCTTTTTCTTTTATTCCCCAATGTTTTTGTTTAGGTTATAAAAATGCTCTAAATTGCTTCGTTGTCTGATTTGTCATACTTTTTCTGACAAAAAAGCCGGGACTTTTGTTTTTTAATACTTTAAAAGAAGCATTGTATGAAATTAAGAATTGGTAATGGCGTAGATTTTCACAGGCTGGAAGCGGGCATCCCGTTTACACTGGGAGGCATACAGATTGAACATGATAAAGGTCCTGTAGGCCATTCCGATGCGGACGTGCTGCTGCATGCCATTTGCGATGCGCTGCTGGGCGCTGCTGCTCTCGGGGATATCGGCAAGCATTTTCCCAATACAGACGACAGCCTTAAAGGAATTGACAGTAAGATACTCTTAAAGCGTACCCATAACCTGATCAAAGAGCATGGTTACAATATCGTGAACATAGATGCCACCGTCTGTCTGGAGAAGCCGAAAATTGCCCCTCACATACCTAATATGCTGCAAACGATCGCCCATACACTGGGAATTTCTGAAGACGATATTTCCATAAAAGCGACCACCACGGAAATGATGGGGTTTGCCGGCCGGGAAGAAGGATTGGTGGCTTATGCCAGTGTCCTGATTTCTAAATTTTAAATAATCAATTAATCAATCATAGATGAGTCAACAGGAAAGGACAGAAGTAAATCAATTAGGTGAATTTGGCCTGATAGAGCATCTCACCAAAAACTTTGAAATACGAAAGGCCGGTACCTTACTGGCCGTAGGGGATGATGCCGCTGTAATTGATCACTTCGGTCGCCAGACCGTTATTACCACTGAACTGTTTATTGAGGGGGTGCATTTTGACCTGATGTATACGCCTTTGAAACACCTGGGCTACAAAATTATCTCCGCTTCGATCTCAGATATCTGTGCCATGAATGCAGAACCGGCACAAGTAACCGTCTCCATCGGTATTTCCAACAGGTTCTCTGTAGAAGCGCTGACCGAGTTGTACGACGGAATCTATTATGCCTGCGAACACTACGACATCGACCTGATCGGCGGCGATACCACTTCGGCGCCACAAGGCCTTACTATTAGTGTAACTGCCTTAGGCGAGGTAAGCCCCGATCAATTTGTAACCCGCAAAGGGGCACAAACCGGCGATCTTATCTGCGTAAGCGGAGACCTGGGAGCGGCCTACCTCGGCCTGCAACTACTGGAAAGAGAGAAAAAGATCTTTATGGAAAGCCCGGGCGTACAACCCGACCTGGACAACAGGGCCTATGTGGTGGGCCGTCTGCTGAAGCCGGAGGCACGCCTGGACATCGTAGAATGGCTGGCCGCACAGGAAATTGTCCCTACGGCTATGATGGACGTCAGCGATGGCTTAAGCTCCGAGCTGTTCCATATTTGCAAGCAAAGCGCGGTCGGCTGCACCATATATGAAGACAAGATCCCGTTCCACGACGAGATGCGGGAAGTGGCCTATAATTTCGAGATCGACCCTACCGCCTGTGCTTTAAGTGGAGGGGAGGATTATGAGCTTTTATTTACGGTAAAACAAGATGATTATGATAAGATCAGGTTATCTGAAAAGATCAGCGTGATCGGCTATATTACAGAAGCAGCCGAGGGTAAAAAGATCATTACCCGTAAAGGTAATGTACACGACCTCCAGGCGCAGGGTTGGCAGCATTTTGACAAATAAAGCCGGGAAACATTATCCCGGAAATAACGAAAAAGAAGACAAATGGATTTGGAAAAAGTACTGGAAGCCGCTAATAAGGACCGGAAAAAACTTACAAAGTTCCTGAAGAAGTTTGATGACATCATTCCTCCGGACTTGGGAGCAATCGTTGCCGAAGAAGATAAAAAAGTATGGGAGCAGGTTGATTGTACCGTTTGTGCCAACTGCTGTAAGACGATGACCCCGATCTTCACCGAAGAAGATATTGCCCGCATTTCGGTCCACCTCAATATGACGCCTCAGGCATTCTTCGATCAATACCTGGAGGTGGAAGCAGATACCGGTAGTACGGTTAACCGGATATTGCCTTGTGTCTTTTTGAAAGATGATAAATGCAGTATTTACGAAGTGCGCCCGATAGATTGCGCGGAGTTTCCGCACCATGATAAGCGGCCTTTTGATGACTACAACGATACTTTTATCCAGAATGTATTCCGCTGCCCGGCTACCTATGAGCTGGTTAAAAACCTTAAAGAACGCATAGAATCTGAATATGATTTTTAAAGGCTGTATTACGAATCCGGGGAACTGTTGTAATAGCTTCCCGTTTTTATTTTAAGCAAATGAGATGATAGTTGTGCAATGTATTAATGCCATTGAATTAAATATTTAAAGCCCTTTTTTTCGCTAAACAGCGCTGAACTTATGCATCCAGAACTTAAAGAAATAGAAAAACAAATTAAGAAAATTCATAAATTTAATTTTACACCCAAATATAAAACTGAGTTTCACACTCAGCTTTCTGAAAAACTATTTTTTGCGATTACCTATCAAGCTATTGAAAAATTAGCATGGGATGTAATTTACGTTGACACACATTCAGTTGAAGCAAAGCGAAAAACTAAAAACCTGGGTATAACTCAGTATACAGAATCTATAATAGTTGTTTTTAATCACGGGAAAGTATCTGTAAAAAGTGAATCTTTGGGTAATGAATTGTGGGATAACGGGCGAAATTCAAAAAGAGTTTATCTTTTCATACATGTGTTTCAGGATCTTGAAAAAAAATATAGCCAAGAAGAATTAAAGCAGCTTGAAAAGGAGCAGGAGTCAAAAGAAAACTGGGATGACTATAAAATTCCTGCAGAATTACCCCAACCAAAATCAACACGAAAACCAAATATTATTTTTCCAATATTAACTGCAATTGTTGCCTCAATATTCCTGGCTTTTTTATTGGCTAAAATTTCGATCGGAGGGAAATATATAATTTTCTTATTTGAATTTATTATTGCTCTGTTTTTGGCTTTTTCCATAAAATTGGGAATCAAGCTAGGCAATTTTACCAATTTTATTAAATTAAGAAATATACTGATTATATCCATTCTAATTGTTTTTACAGGAAATCAGGCCTTTCAATATAATATCATCTTAACAGAAAATAATCTTGAAAGAATCGGATTTTTTCAATTTCTTAAACTTAGACTTCAACAAGGCTTAACCATCCAAAATTTAAATGTAGGAAGTATAGGGTTAATAATAAGTTGGATGATCCAATTAGGCTTAACGTTTGTCTTTGGTTATATAAACTTAGCAAGAATTTTAATTGATTATGTTGTAAAAAGAATTCCACCGGAAGTAATCGATTTTACGTTTTTTCACCTTGTAAAAGGTAAAGATGAGCATCAAGTCAGAAGAGAGCTAACCTATTTAGGATGGGCTGACGAACAAAATCAAAATGAAGTTTTTGAAGCAATAGATGGAATTCAAGGTAATAACGAGATGAACAAGACAAGTTAAAAATAATCCGGTGAACACCTCAATGCTAAATCGAAAATTTAGACTTCGTTTTCCAGCAAATTTTACACGTCGCCAAATGGCCAGATTGTATCAAAAATGTCAATTAATCAATTTGGTCTTAATAATGAACCTCCATTTCGTAATCTAAATAAAAGATTACGAATCGCCTCTGATTTACTTTCCGGTAATAACGGGAAACAATAGAATTGAACAGGCGAAACCTATTAATATGATTTAGAACAATTTTGCGAAAAGGTAAACTAATCACTAGCTGTTAAAGTATTTCCCCAACGTGTTTGTTGATATTTTCAGCCATTTTACCCAAAGGCAGGTCATTAGGGTCATTCCCGAAGGGATCTTCAATATCCTCGGCGATCAGCTCCAAAGTCCCTAAAACATAAGCGATAAATGTCGTAAGCGGCGCTACATTATAGCCGAGCTGGAACACATAACCGATGGGTAGCGTGAGAATATATATAGCGATGAAACGCTTGATAAAAGAACTGTAAGAATAGGGGATGGGCGTGTTCTTGATCCGCTCACATTTACCACAAATATCTGTAAAAGCACTCAGGTCTTTATTCAGGTTGATCAGCTCTGCATCCGTGATCAAACCTTCCTTATTGAGTTGAGAAGTTTTCATGTACAGGACCTTGGCCACTTTATTGGGTACATGTTTCCCTTTTGTTTCCTGCGCCAGTTCCGGGTGCTCCTTCTCGTCCAGGGTAAGTCGCGTGCTTTCTTCATTCAGATGCACTCTTAAGGTATCGGCATATAAGGGGATATATTTTTTGAAAAAACTGCGATTGTCTTTATCATCACTATCCAGGAAAGCAGCCAGTTTTATGGCCAGGTTACGGCTGGTGTTTGTCAGCTCGCCCCATACCTTACGCCCTTCCCACCAGCGGTCATAAGCCGTATTGGTACGAAAAACAATCAGAAGGGAAATGACAAAACCGAGAATAGAGTGTAACAGGTTAATGTGCTTCAACTCTTCTAATACAGAGAATTGCAGATAGTTGATTTCTATATAGGCTACCAGAAGACTATAGGCGAAAATACAAAGCAAGTAGGGCCAGAACTGCCGGAGCGTGTCGGCTTTAGAGAAAAAGAATTTAAAGTCAAACCAGGTCTTACCGTCGTATATATACATGTAAAGGCTTTAAAGAGTCGGTGTAAAATTAAAGTATTTAGCAAAAAATATACGCCGGGAATTTCATTTTTTCAAAGAAGGATAATCATTCGTTTTTGGTACAAATTCTCATTAAATCAATTAACTTTGCGCTCTTGTAAATGATTCAAATTTAAACAATGATCAACCTTAGATTCCCCGATGGAGCTGTCCGCAGCTATGAACCAGGTATTTCGGGACTGGATGTAGCTAAGTCAATTAGCGAGGGTTTAATGCGCAAAGTATTAGCCGTTTCAATTGATGGTAAAATAGTAGATGCATTTGGCCCGATAACGACAGATGGCGAGATCAAATTCCTGACCTGGGATGATGAAGGTGGTAAATCTACGTTCTGGCACTCTTCTGCACACCTTATGGCAGAGGCGTTACAGCATTTCTACCCCGACACTAAGTTCGCTATCGGTCCGCCGATTGACAAAGGGTTCTACTACGATATCGATTTAGGCGACACTAAAATCACTGACGCCGACCTGGAACAGATCGAAAAGAAAATGAAAGAACTGGCCGGTAAAAAAGAACGCTTTGCCCGCCGGGAAGTGTCTAAAGCAGATGCAATCAAATACTTTACAGAAAAACAGGACCCTTATAAACTGGAACTGATCGATGGCCTGCAAGACGGGCAAATCACTTTTTACACTCAAGGCGATTTCACCGACTTATGCCGCGGACCGCACATTCCGAACACCGGCTTTATCAAAGCCATCAAACTAACAAATATTGCCGGTGCTTACTGGCGTGGTGATGAGAAAAATAAAATGCTGACCCGTATCTACGGGGTTACTTTTCCTTCCAACAAAGAACTGGAAGAATACAATATAATGATGGAAGAAGCGCGCAAGCGCGACCATCGTAAATTGGGTAAGGAGCTGGAACTGTTTGCCTTCTCCGAAAGGGTAGGCGCGGGTTTACCTTTATGGTTACCGAAAGGAGCCATGCTGAGAGAACGCTTGCAGCAGTTCCTGCAGAAAGCGCAGATCGAAAGCGGCTATTTGCCGGTGATCACCCCGCATATCGGGAATATCAACTTGTATAAGACTTCCGGTCACTACGAAAAGTACGGCGCGGATAGTTTCCAATCCATCAAAACACCGCATGAAGGTGAAGAGTTCATGTTGAAACCCATGAACTGCCCGCATCACTGCGAGATCTACAAAACTTCTCCTAAGTCTTACAAAGACTTACCGGTACGCTTTGCAGAATTCGGTACCGTATACCGTTATGAGCAGGCGGGTGAATTGCACGGTTTGACCCGTGTACGCGGCTTTACCCAGGATGATGCGCATTTATTCTGTCGTCCCGACCAGGTAAAAGATGAATTCAAAAAAGTAATCGACCTGGTATTATACGTCTTTAACTCTTTAGGATTTATCGACTATACCGCTCAGGTATCTTTACGTCACCAGACCGACAGGGCTAAATATATAGGTTCAGAAGAAAACTGGGATATCGCTGAAAATGCCATCCGCGAAGCTGCTGCAGAGAAAGGCCTGAATACCGTTGAAGAGTACGGAGAAGCAGCTTTTTATGGTCCTAAACTGGACTTCATGGTGAAAGACGCTATTGGCCGCAGCTGGCAGCTGGGTACCATCCAGGTAGACTATAACCTGCCGGAGCGCTTTGAACTGGAATACGTGGACAGCGATAACAGCCGTAAACGCCCGGTGATGATCCACCGTGCCCCTTTCGGTAGTATGGAGCGTTTCATTGCCGTATTACTGGAGCACTGTTCGGGTAAGCTGCCTTTATGGTTAGTACCGACACAGGTGAAGGTTTTGCCGATCTCTGACAAGTTTATGGAGTACGCGGAAGAAATTGCCGCGGAGCTAAAACTTAAAGAGATCCGTTGCGAGATCGACGACCGCCAGGAGAAAATTGGAAGGAAGATCCGGGATACTGAGCTGGAAAAAATCCCTTATATGCTGATCGTAGGAGAAAAAGAGATGGAGAGCAAAACGGTAGGGGTACGTAAGCAATCTGTAGGTGATTTAGGCGCGCAAACTATCGAAGAATTTGCCGCTCATATCCAGACGGAGATCGACGCGAAACTGGCATAAAGGCCTATTAAGATAAAATCAATAAACCGGCCTTATCCAGGCCGGTTTTCTTATTTTAAATAGTAATTATTCTTT
>CAXYKQ010000347.1:0-9322 GCA_964277835.1 uncultured Edaphocola sp.
TGCATCAGGAAATCCGGTCCAAAATTAAACATGCCGTAGTTGTAGACCTCATCTATGCCTGCCGCAGGATCGGTATACCTTATAGCCGTGTGCCCGAAAGAGGAATACAGCTCATCTCCAACGCCGCAGGTGAGCAGGCTTATACGCGTCTGATCCGTAGTATCATCCTGGGCTAACAGGCTGAGGCAGCTAAATAGTAACAGTAGTGATATGCAGATACGTTTCATGTAAGATTTTAATTGATCACGCAAACCTAATAAAAATGACTGGAATAAGCCTATTTATTCTACTGAGCCGGTTGATAGCATAGTTACAGGCTGAATTTTATGCCTTGATAAAAACTTAATAGCACAATATTAACAAATCCTTACCTAAACAATTGTACGCTTTGGCCGTCTATTATAGTTAGTATAACAAGAGTGCGATACTCTGCTCCCTCTGGGATGTAATTATTACAAGGAGTATTGTTTTTTGTTTTTAGGTGAAATGTAAAGACCCTCAACGTCTGCTGAGGGTCTTTCCTTTTTAATATAGATTAAGCGCAGCCTGAGCTAAAGGCTATGCTATTAATTTTTCTTTATGCTTTTTAATCTGTGCTACAATAGAATCAAAGGCATATTCGAAAGATTCTTCAAATACTTTAGACTCGTTTTTCGCAAACAGTGATGTTTTAGGTATATTCACCTTGATATGCACTACTTTATCATTTAGTTTTTCATTTACATGCTCCAGGATTAAGGAGACTTCTACATCGATAATTTTTTCATGAAAAGTTTTAAATTTTTCAACTTTCTTTTCTATATGATCGATTAATTTCTGATCTGCATCAAAATGTACTGCCTGAATTTGAACGTTCATATTGGTTTAATTTAAGTGTTAATAATCTATGTTTAGGATTCATTAGTCGCTTTGGGATGCGCCTGCTGATATATTTTTTTCAAATGTTCGATATTACTGTGTGTATAAATCTGCGTAGCGGCCAGGCTGCCGTGTCCTAATAGCTCTTTAATCGCGTTGATCCCCGCACCATTATGCGTTAAATGAGTCGCGAAAGTATGCCTCATGACGTGGGGGCTTTTTTTGCTTAAGGTGGTGATATCCTGGCTCAGGTAGCGGTTGACTACCCGGTATACATAATTTTCATACAGTGGTTTTCCTGATTCTAAAGTTAGCAAATTATTATGTTCACAATGGATTATTTGTTGCTTTTCTTTTAAATAATCCCTGATGGTTTGCACCAGGCCGGCGCCTATCGGGATAACCCGTTCCTTGTTCCTTTTTCCCAGTACGACCAGTTCGTTACGGTACAGGTCGATATCATTTTCTTTAAGCCCGATCAGTTCTGCGCGTCGCATCCCGGTCTGGTATAACAGCTCTAATATCATCCGGTGGTTAAACCCTTCCCAACCTTCAGGATAGTTTATTTCAGTGAACAATTTCTCGCTCTGGTATTGTTCGAGGAACACAGGTAATCTTGCGGGCGCCTTTGGCACTTTAACCTGTGCAACCGGGTTAATAGCAATTATCTGCCGTTTCAATAAGAATTTGAAAAAAGATTTTATTGCAGAAATTTTTCTTTGAACGGAGCGCTCTTTATGCTTGAGTTCGTTGAGGTGTACCAGGAATGAGCGGATATGTAAAACCTCGACACCTGAAGTTTCTTCCAGCTCATAAGTACCGGAAAGGTAAGAGATAAATTGGTTCAAATCATGATCATAAGCCAGCAGCGTATGTGCGGACATACGTTTTTCATAATTGAGGTATTGTTTGAATAATGTAAGGTGTTCTCTTATCATAAACACGTCTATCTGCTCCCTTTGCTATTGTAAATATACGCATCTTAAGAAGCAATTTGACCGCATTAAAAAATTTATAACAAATAGGTGTTATTGTAGGATATTAATAAAAAAGCGAAGCCCGACTTAAAAGTCGGGCTTCGCGGCATGCTTCTTGTCGTAAAGACGGAAAAGAGCGATTAGATCTCCACTTTTCCTGCAAGAATTTGCTGGCGGTAAGCTGCTTTCAACACCTGCTCTCTCTTAGTGATCGATGGTTTTGTGAACGCCTGGCGCTTACGTAGCTGATTCAGGGTACGAGATTTTTCGAATTTCTTCTTATACTTCTTCAGTGCCTTGTCAATATTCTCGCAATCTTTAGAATCGATAATTAGCATATTAATACCTCCTTTTATGTGAAAAATAGGGAGCAAAGGTACGAACATTTTTTAATATTAAAAAATATTCCTTAATATTCGTGGATGACGTATGGTTTATACGCGATGAACGGAACCACCGTATTATCACCTTCTTTAGGATAGCCTAATCTCAAATCGGCACCAGATGCAGATTTAAGTGTAAACGTACCTTCTATTTCATCTTGAGTGCCAAAATCTGCGTCTTCAGCATTGACATCTAGGGAAAGACTTTGAGTAAACTTAGGATAAACCTCGTTCATCGTCCTTGTAGCATTGGGACTGGCATATTCGATGACGATATTTACATTTTGAGGAAGCCCTTCCCTGGTCACCACAATAAGTTCTCCGGCTGAGGGAACATGATAATACGCCTCTATCGTATCGGTACCATCAATAATTGTGGTATCGACAGTCGTCGCATTAATTGCTACAGCCTGGCCGGGAGCAAGTTGAATGTATTTTTTAGCGGTGTCAGAGAAGTCATAGGAATCTCCCGGGTATTTCTTGCTACAAGCAGTTATGCCTAAAGCAACTACAGCAGCAAGACCTAAATATTTAACCATTCTATTTGTTTTCATAATTATTAGATTTTATAGGTCAAACCATTGTTGTTGATAATAATAGATCACTTCCTTAGGCGCATTAATATTCGGTAAAAGTTCGTTATCTAAAGGATATTGCCAACGGTACATAAGGCCTGCGTTAGGAGCTCCTTGCGGAATTTGTAAAGTAGGGATTTCATTACCTTTCGTACCAGACCTTCTCCAGGTGGTAAACGCTTCAATAGGCCGATCCATCAAATCAATCCATTGTTGCAAGTGAATATCCCTTAGAGGGTTGGCACTGAGTGTCTTTCCACTCGCAAACGTAGTAGCATCGCCGGAAGATACACCATACAATTTACAGGCTTCTGCAATTGCTGACTGATATTTATCCTGTGCCAATGCTGTACCTCCGGGGATATATCCTTTTGCTGCTGCTTCTGCCTGAAGGAACAACAATTCCTGGTAAGTCATAATATATTCCGGCGCATTTGGTGCATATAGCTTCATGCTTATCGTGGCAGTTCTTCCAGATGCTTCCGCCTCAGTCGCCACTCCTTCAAAATCTGTAGCGTCGCCTCCTAAATCGAAGTAGTTCGGCAGCCTTGGGTCATTATCTGTGATCATGGGATCGATCACTGTCTTGTTGGCAAAGAAAAATATATTATTTCCCCCTGCGTATTGATTAAGGATCTCATACTTAGGATTTCTGTTTCCCGAAGACGTTCCGAAAGGAAAGGTGAAATTGCCCGCAGCCGATTCTATCATGCCTCCTTCCTGGTATAAGGCAGCAATATCTGCAGCTTTACCGGGGACTTTATCTACCATAGTCATCAACACTTTAAACTTCAGCGATTTAGCCAATGCTATCCATTTACTTACATCACCTTGATAAAATAAATCATAATTTGTAATAGCTGTAGCACCCGCATTTGCATCTTGTAAACTTACGATTCCCTCATCCAGCAATTGCAGAATCCCATTTAACACATTTTCTTGCGCATCAAATTTTGGGTAAGGTATATCGTCATTCCAGGCCTCAGAAAAAGGCACATCACCAAAAATAACAGTGGTTTCGTACATTGTTTCCGCCAGTAATATTTTACATTGCCCGATTGCACCCGTCTTAACTGCGTTCCCCTGTTCTGCAAACATAATTGCCTTTTTTAGATTGGCGCCGGTACTTACATAATAGGTACGCCAAACATTGCCGGTAGAATAGGGGCTGATGTCGTAAACATCTGCAGCGCCCCAACCGTAGTTCCCACCAGAAGCAATGGTCTGTGTCGACAAGACCATTGAGGTATATAAGTCGCCGCCTGCACGCGTGGATCCTAAGTTCACAGAAGCCCCGCTAAACAGCAGTTCCGGTGTTGCTGATTCCGCAGCATTCGGATTGGTATTTATTTTTTCAAATGACTTTTTACAGGAAGTAAACATCAGTACACCGAAAGCCAGTATTATAATCTTTTTCATAAGCTTAGAATTTAATTTTTAAATTTAAACCATAAGATGCTGTAGAAGGGAAGCTGTTAAATTCAACGCCATCCCCTACAGAACCTGCTCCAAAATAACTCATCTCCGGGTCGACATGGGGCACATGGGACTGGATCAACCATAGATTTCTACCTTCCAGACCAAGTTCCAACCCTTTGATTGCCTTTTTAAACGGCCTGATTTTTTCCGGGAAGGTATACGCGAACACCACTTCTCTTAATTTCACGAAAGAGGCATCAAAAACATTGCCTTCTGTATTGGCGGTAGCACCATAGCGCCCCCAGAAATCCTGCATGCTTTGTACCGGAGTCTGGTTAGGAGTGTAAGTACCGTCTCCGTTATCGTTAACCCCTTTATCAATAAAGGTCGCGTCCCTGTTCTCCATCGTTTCGTAAGCCATACCGGTACTTCTCAAACCCGAAACGGTTCCGGAATAAAAGACCCCACCCTGGCGGATATCTACCAAAACACCTAAGCGGAACCCTTTATACGAAAAATTGTTATTGATGCCGAGCATAAAGTCCGGTATCACACTTCCTATAAACTGGTTTTGTTCGAGCTCTCTCAAACCTGTATTCTTGTTAATAATAAATTGGCCATCGGGGCTGCGTTTCCATTTAGTACCATACAGGCCAAAGCTTCCGCCCACGGGTGCTTTGATCTGTAAGCCACTCCAACCGGATTGTACGGAGTATTCTTCTAACTGGCCGTCCAGCTCATTAACCACCTGGCGGTTACGGGAGAAATTACCCATGATATCCCATTTAAATCCACCGGCATTATCCGCAAACGGGCTAACGCGCAACATAGCTTCCCAACCTCTGTTGGTAATGGAACCTGCATTGATCTGTTTTACGAAGAACCCGGTAGAAGCAGGAACGGTAATGTTCATAATTTGATTGCGGGTAGTTGTGGTGTAATAAGTTACATCTAAACCAATTTTATTGCCAAAAAATCTCAGATCCGTACCCACTTCTGTAGAAGCCGCAATCTGTGGCTTCAGATTCTCTGAAGGTAAGATCCTGGATTGCTCAAATGCTCCGTTACCCAAGAATGGGAAATTACCCGGCAAAGAGAATTGAACGAAATAGGAGGTCAATGGATTATAGGTTAACAGCGTACTGTAAGGGTCCGCGTCAGAGCCAACCTGTGCCCAGCTCGCTCTTAGTTTACCATAAGAAAGCACCCTTTTATCCTTCATCAATTCCGTAAATACAAAAGATCCGGATACCGAAGGGTAAAAGTAGGAGTAGTTACCGGTAAATACTAATGAAGACGCCCAGTCATTCCTGCCCGTTACGGATAAAAACAACATGTCTTTGTAAGACGCAGCGAGTTCACCGTAAATACTTACCAATCTCGCATTGCTATAGCTTCTGGTCGCTACAACGGTTTCTGTGTTACCCGGTCTGAACACGCCATTTTTATCATCCATCAGGAAATTAGAACCTGCTATACCCGTGACATCTGTTCTTCGGTCTAAAAAGTTCGTTCCTACCATGGCTCTTAAGTTCCAGTCTTCATTCACATCTTTCTGGGCTGTTGCCATCAGGTCATTGTTAAAGCGCTTCTGGAAAATATCTGTACTGATATAACTTCCCAAAAGATCACCTGCAGTACCTTTTCTCACAATACCAAGCCGGTTTTCCATATACATGTCAAAGCCGAAATTGTTAGAGAAGGTTAACCAATCTGTAGCTTTATATTCTAATTGGGTACTCCCTAAGAACCTGTTTAATTTATTGCCGTTCAGATTTTTATTTAAGATCCAGTAAGGGTTATTACCGGTACGGTCCTCTGTCATGGTGTTCTGGTTACCGAACTCATCCATGTAATTATCTTTCAGATCGTTAACATCTACCGTAATCGGTATGGCATAAATTGAAGAGCCTAAAACATTAGGATTATTAGAGCTTTGTACCGGTCGACCATTAGAATTGGAATTAGAATAATTCAGCGTGAACCTGGAAGAAAATTTATCGTTGAATTTATACCCCACATTGGTAGATAACCCATAGCGGTTCAGATCCTGGTTCATCACAATGCCCTGGCTATTCAATGCATTGAAGCCTATACGGTAGTCTGCCTGTGCACCACCACCGGAAACAGCGATATCATTAATCGTTGTTCTTCCTGTCTGGAAAAAATTCTCGATATTATTAGGATGAGCTTGTAAGGTAACATCACGACCTAAATAATCCTTTACCGTCGTTCCGGCCATATCAGAAATCTTAGGGCCCCAGCCATTAGCATATCTCAAACTATAGATGCCATAATTTCCTTGAGCATATTGGTCTTGTAATTTCGGTGCAACTAAAATACGTTCCCATCTCACTGATGAATTCAGGCTAACAGAAAGCGGGCTATTCTTAGCTCCTCTTTTCGTAGTAATGATGATCGCACCATCTTTGGCCAGTGATCCATACTGGGCAGTTGCTGCCGGACCCTTCAATACGGTCATGGACTCAATATCATCCGGGTTAATGTCAGAAGCACGGTTACCATAATCGACCCCGATACCTGAATTAGTAGGTCCCTGAGAAGAGTTACTGATCGGAACTCCGTCTATCACAAAAAGCGGCGAACTCACTTTATCAAAAGAAGAAGCTCCCCTGATTACAATTTTGGAAGACCCGCCGACGCCACCCGACTGCTGGTTTACCCGTACACCGGCAACCTTTCCGGCAAGGGCGTCCACCACGTTATTGGCACGGGCATTTTCCAGCTGGTCTTTACTTACTTGCTGGGTGGCATAGCCCAAAGATTTCTCCGACCTTTTGATCCCTAGTGCGGTTACCACCACACCGGCCAACTGATCGCCGCCTGAGCCTTTTAATACCACCCGCAAATCTCCGGTTCCATCTCCGGCGGCGACTTCCTGGTCAAGCATACCGAAATAGCTGATCACTAATGTCGCACCGGGCTGGGGCACGCTGATCTGGAAATTACCGTTATCATCAGCGGCAGTTCCCGATTGGGTCCCCTTAATAATTACTGTCGCCCCTGCCAGGGGTGTTCCAGTCTCATCCAGGATACGCCCTTTTACCAGGCGCTCCTGAGCAAAAGCTCCGGTCATACACGCCGAAACCAATGCAATAGGTAAAATGAGTCTTTTCATTCCGTTTATAGTTTTTTGTTAATCAAATTTAATTATTTATTAACAGAAAAACTAAAAACAGGAAAAATTCGTTGTTCAAACTCGCAATTTAACTATCGAAACAGCACCAAATCATAAAACATAAACCTAAATAAATCATTCAAATATTTGATAATCAATTAATTGTAAAATCTATTAAAATATTAAATTAACTATATTTATATTCTTATAAAGCAAAAAACCAGTGCCAACGCACTGGTTTTTATCTATTAGTCATTAGCTAAATATTATCGTATCTCCTGCATCTGCACCAGCCGGTAATAAGCACCTCTCAATATCATCAGCTCCTGGTGGGTACCCCGCTCTACAATCGAGCCTTGCTGCATCACGATAATCTCATCAGCGCTATAGATGGTGGACAACCGATGCGCGATGACGATACTGGTCCTGTTTTTCATCAGCTCATTGATTGATTCCTGTACGATCTTTTCTGATTCCGTATCCAGAGCAGAAGTTGCTTCATCCAGGATCAGGATAGGCGGATTTTTCAAGATCGCACGGGCGATCGTGATACGCTGTCGCTCTCCGCCGCTTAATTTGGACCCTCGTTCCCCTACGTTAGCATCATAGCCTTTTTCTTTCTGATGGATAAATTTTGCCGCATTCGCTATTTGCGCGGCCGAATCAATCTCCCCCGGCGTTTTACCTCCTGTACCCAAAGCAATGTTATTGGCAATGGTATCATTAAACAAAATGGGCTCTTGTGATACTACCCCGATCTGCTTCCTTAACTCAAAAAGTTTGGCATCTTTTACATCCACGCCGTCTATAGTTATTTTACCTGAACTCACATCATGAAAACGGGGAATCAGGTCCACTAAAGTGGATTTACCGGAACCGGAAGCTCCCACCAGGGCAACGGTTTTCCCTTTAGGAATCCGCAGGTTGATATCTTTCAGAATCTGTTTGTCCCCATAGAAAAAATTGACGTTTTCAAACACGATCTCGCGGCTGAACTCGGGAATAATGACCGGGTTGTCCCGCTCCACGATCGTAACCGGCGTTGCCAGGAAAGATTCTACCCGCTCCAACGCGGCCGCCCCTTTCTGCATGTTATAGAATACCCCGGAAAGATTTTTTAAAGGGTTGATAATTTGGTAAAAGAAGGCGATATAGGCGACAAAAACCGGACCGGTAAGGCTGGAATCGCCGTTAAAAATGAGTTGACCGCCATACCACAAGATGATACAAACTACGATAATCCCCAGCGTTTCTGACATCGGGGAGCCCGCATCTCTACGGAAGGAAATCTTATTCTTTATCCGGAATAAATCATTATTCAGCAAGGTGAATTTTGATTTCTGGTGGCTCTCGGCATTAAACGCTTTAACTACCCGCATACCTACTAATGTCTCATCAATGGTCCCTAACATATCGCCCAATTGCTCCTGGGCCGCATTGGAGGGCTTTTTGAGTGATTTGCCCACCCTGCCAATAATTAAGCCCGCTAAAGGCAGGAAGATAAACATAAACAAAGTCAATTGCGGGCTCATGATGAACATAGTTACCAGAACCGACACAATAGTTACCGGCTCCCGGAGTACGGTTTCGATAACGCCCATGATCGAGTTCTCTACTTCCGATACATCATTGGTCATCCGGGAGATCAGGTCGCCCTTTTTTTCCTCGGTAAAATAACCGATGGGTAAGGCCAGGGACTTATGGAACATATCCCTTCTCAGCTTCCTGATCACGTTATTCCGTAAAGGGTTTAATATCCTCAAAGAAAGGTAGAGGAAAAGATTTTTTAAAATGGTAGCAATAAGTACCAGCAGGATCGAATACGTTAAAGCCGCTTGCTTACCCTCGGCGGACACTACTTCATTAATAAACACCGTCAGCCTGGCAACCAGGCCGCTCGCGTCCCTGGGCAGAGCCTGCACCTCGAAAATGGTCTGCAAGACCGGGATGATGAGGGTGAAAGAAAATAAG
>CAXYKQ010000348.1:0-7711 GCA_964277835.1 uncultured Edaphocola sp.
TATTATTATCTGTACGAATTCCGAAGATATCAGTGATCCGGGGGTACAAGACAGGCTGCTGCAATGGCTTAAAGCATTCGATAAATTACCTGCGGTTGCGATTGACGCGGAAAATTCAATTGCCGAAAACGATGATGACCTGTCGGAATTGTTCCTGGTCCTCAGCAAAAAATTCCAGGAAAAAGGCTGGATCAATATTGCCGGATTATTGTACAACAAATCTCATCACCAAAGAAATATTTATGATGGTTGGGAAAGCAACTGGGACGATGCGTACCCGGGGAAACACAGAAAGCCACATTCCGTTTCCCCTAAAATGAATTACCGGCAGATCGCGTTCTGGGATCGCTATGCCAGTCCGCGGGAATTGGAAGCCCTGATCGCTTTCAGGGAAAAGAAAAATAAATCAGCATTTGAACAATACATCAGCCCGGTGCAATGGCCGGACAAACAAGTGTACAAGGACCTTATAGGCACCAAATTTATGCGCATGGAACGTTATCATGATGCCCTGAAGGTATTCCAATCCATGGACCAGCAATTCTGGAGCGATAATTATTACTATGCGGACTACCTGCCGTCTACCGGCATTGCGGACCTGCATACGTATGCCCCCTGGGACCGATCCCGTGCAAAGCAGTATAAGCAAACCAATAAGGCTGCTATCGTCGCAGACATTGTTGCCATCATCGACCAGCTCAATAAGCCGGGATTGAGCAAGGAGCAGCAAGCCATCTGTTATATACAACTGGCTAACTGCAAACTGAACATGACTAAAAACGGCTTGTTTTGGATGATGCTGAGTTATGGTAATTTCGCGCAGGAAGGACGGGAGCATACCGGCAACTTTTATACTTATACTTTTTATCCCAACACTATCACTTACGGAGCCAATTATTATGGCGCGCAGTCGGCGATGGATGCTTATAACAAAGCACTGAAGCTCACTGGCAGCAAGGAACTGCAAGCGTCCATCTACCTGTATAAGGAATTGGCTTTAGTACTATCCGATCATGTTTTTGATAACGATGATGATAAGAAAAGGGATCGCACCAATAATGTAACTATGCTGCGGAAATACTTTGCCCATACCAAAGCTTATGCGGCGGCCCTTTCATACTGTGCAGATATAGACCTATGATAAAGCAAATAATTTTATCGTCTGTTTTTATATCAGGTTTGCTGGCCTGCAGTAGTGCGTACCGGCAGATTCCGGGTAGGCGTAGTGTTTATTACTGGAAGTATAATGGCCCGAAAAATGACCTGGATACCCAGGTCCTGCGTCATTACGGGTTTGGGCATTTTTATGTGAAACTGGCGGATATCGGTGTCGATCCGCATACTGACCAGGCAATAATCAAAGCGAGCCTGGATCAACCGGAAGTGTTGGGGCCGGCCTGGAGCTGGCCGCATACGCCTGTAATATTTATCAGCAACAATTGTTTCCTGGACATGGATTCAGCCGGATCGCGTCAGCTGGCCTTAGATATCGACCGGTACCTGAAGAGTTATTACCAGCAGTTAACCATATTGTATAAAGGTAATGTGCGGGAATATAATAGCCTCCAGATCGACTGTGACTGGACCAAAGCCGGCAGGGACCGGTATTTTTATTTCCTTAAGGAACTGAAAACTTTAAATCCTACTATAAAACTATCTGCAACACTGCGAATGTATCCCTATAAATATCCGGGGCAAATGGGCATCCCGCCGGTAGATGAATTGAGCCTGATGTGCTATAACCTGGGTAAAATAAAGGAATTCAATACCGTAAATTCGATCCTGGACGTGGCGGAACTCAAAACCTACCTCGGCAGTAAAAAGGAATATCCCAAACCTTTGGAAGTCGCTCTGCCTTGCTTCGGATGGATGACCTGGTTTAGGAACGGCGCCTATCAGCACATCTTATACCTTTCCGAAGCACAGCTGGATGAGGCTCATTTTGTGAAAAAAGCAAACAGTAACCGGTACATGGCGGTAAAGGATACAGTCTTATCCGGTAAGTACATAAGGGTAGGCGATATTTTGAGATCAGAATGGCCTTCCCCGGGAGCCCTGCAGGCCGCTGTGGATTTATTATCCCGGGAAGAAAAAAGCTTAAAAGGGATCAGCTATTTTCACTACGATACCGTCCTTTTAAAAAGATATGCAGCGGTAATAAGTAATCAAAAATAAAAGGACCCTGCGCAAACCGGGTCCTTTTCAATTTTATTTCAATCCATTACCAGGGTAGGGTCTCATTTTTCTTTTCTTCCCTGATTTTTTTCCGGTTTAGCCTTGCTGTTACCAGGATACTGGCTTCATACAAACCAACCAATGGGATCGCTACCAGGAAGATACTGAACCAGTCCGGAGGTGTGATCACCGCGGCCAGCAACATGATAATAACAATGGCATAGCGGCGCTTATCCCGCATAAAGGACGGCGTCAGGATGCCAGCCTTTGCCAGGATATAGACCAGGATCGGCAGTTCAAAAACGATACCCATACCAAAGATCAGGTCACTCATAGTGTCGTAATAGTTGGCAATTGTAATGATGTTATCAAACTGCGGGCTCAGCGTATAGCTGGCAAAAAAGTTGATGGTAAATGGTGCGATGATGAAGTAAGAAAACAAGACTCCGATAAAGAACAGGAGGGTCGCCCAGAAAACAATACCACGGGTATGTTTCAATTCATTTTCTTTTAAGGCCGGTTTCATAAATTTCCAGAATTCCCAGAAGACATAGGGGAAAGCTACAATAAAACCGATCATAAAGGAAGAAGAGAAGCTCATCATAAACTGGCCGCTCAATTGTGTGTTCTGGAACTGCACATTGATCGATTCCATGCAGAGTGCATCAATATGTAATACTTTTCCCAACCAGCAGAACCATTTATAAGCAATAAAGTCGGCTGATGCGGGTCCGAGGATTACTTTGTCAAATATCCATTCGATATTTATAAACACAACAATGGAACAGACGATGATCGCCACCAGAGCTCTTACAATGTGCCAGCGTAAAGCTTCAATATGATCGACGAAAGCCATCTCGGCTCCGGGGTTACCGGCAGCCCGCTTTGCTAAAAATTTATCTATAACACTCAATGACGTATTTTTTTTAAATCAACAATCAACAGTGAAAGATCAGAGGCTGATTTTTGCGGCTCTTCTCTCGTGGCGGCCCCCTTCAAAACCGGTGACCAGGAATGCTGTCGTCATAGCCTTTGCCGTTTCGAAATCTACAAAGCGCTCCGGCATACATAATACGTTTGCGTTATTATGCTGGCGGGCCAGTTCTGCCAACTCTTTGGTCCAGCAAAGCGCTGCACGGATGCCCTGGTGCTTATTCGCAGTCATACAAACCCCGTTGCCGCTCCCGCAGATCAGGATGCCGGCAGCAGCTTCGCCGTTTGCTACCATAGTAGCTACAGGATGTGCATAATCAGGATAGTCGGTACTGTCCGTAGAGTGGGTACCTTTATCTACAAAATCCCAGCCTAATTCGGTCAGGACGGCTTTCAATTGTTCTTTATATTCGAAACCGGCATGATCTGAACCGATCGCAAGGGGCAATGCCTTATTAAAACTTAATTCCATAACGAATGCAAATGTAAAGATTAAATGCTTTATGCCGTTAAAGTAAATTTGCCATTACGGCTGGTTTTTATCAAAAGCAAGCTGGAAGGCACTCTCCGCTACAGGCAGATTGTCATAAAATATTCTTAAAGAAAAAAGCCTGCAGGATATTGTGCTGCAGGCTTTGTGATCATTATATCAGTTATTATGCTTTTGTACTCAGTTGCAATTCATCCAATTGTTTCCCGTCGAGCCTCGAAGGGGCATCCAGCATCACGTCACGCCCTGAATTGTTTTTAGGGAAAGCGATATACTCCCTGATGCTTTCATCTCCACCCAATAAGGCACAAAGACGATCAAAACCGAAAGCTAATCCGCCATGTGGTGGCGCACCGTATTCGAAAGCGCCCAGTAAGAATCCGAATTGCTCTTTAGCTTCTTCTTCGCTCAAGCCTAAGGCCGCAAACATTTTTTGTTGCATCTCTTTT
The DNA here is from genome assembly GCA_964277835.1 of uncultured Edaphocola sp. Taxonomy (GTDB): domain Bacteria; phylum Bacteroidota; class Bacteroidia; order Chitinophagales; family Chitinophagaceae; genus Edaphocola. Next base: position 4,048 of record CAXYKQ010000348.1, read on the forward strand.
TGATAGATACGGATAGAACCACCGCCGATCTCGGTCCCATTCAATACGATATCATAAGCATTGGCATTAATTTCACCAAAACGTTCCGGCTGGTCCATCAATGCTGCCTGCTCCGGTTTTGGTGCTGTGAAGGGGTGGTGTTTGGCATAGTAACGGCCATCTTCTTCATTATGTTCGAACAAGGGGAAGTCGATTACCCATAGCGGCGCGAAGGTTTCCGGGTTTCTCCAACCCAGGCGCTCTGCCATTTCCAGGCGTAAATTAGCCATGGCCGCACGGGTTTTGTCTTCGCCGCCGGCCAGGATCAAAATAATATCGCCGGCTTTTCCGCCACATTGTTCCGCAATTTTCTTTTGGCGGTGTTCATCAAAGAATTTATCTACACTGCTTTTAAAAGTGCCGTCGGTATTGCACTTAATGAACAGCATACCGGTCATGCCGATCTGCGGTCTTTTGACCCAATCCGTAATTTCGTCCGTCTGCTTGCGGGTATATTCCGAACCGCCAGGTACTGCGATGGCCAATATGGAAGCGGCTTCATCGGTTACTTTAAAGTCGACCGCATTCAGGGCTTCACAGTAGACCTCATTATTTACCTTAAGGTTATTGATCTTCATTTCGAAGCGGATATCCGGCTTGTCGTTCCCATAATGCCACATGGCATCTTTATAAGTTATTCTCGGGAAGGCTTCGGTAATTTCAAGACCCTTTATTTCCTTGAAAATATATTTGAACATTCCTTCGAAGGTATTCAGGATGTCCTCTTGCTCCACGAAGCTCATTTCACAATCGATCTGGGTGAATTCCGGCTGGCGGTCTGCTCTCAGGTCCTCGTCGCGGAAACATTTCACGATCTGGTAATAACGATCGTAGCCACTTACCATCAATAATTGCTTGAACGTTTGCGGAGACTGGGGCAGGGCATAGAACTGGCCCTCATTCATACGGGAAGGTACTACGAAGTCTCTTGCCCCTTCCGGTGTGGAACGGATCAGGAACGGAGTTTCTATGTCCAGGAAGCCTTGCTCATGTAAATAGTTGCGTGCAGCGCGGCCTACCTGGTAACGCAGTTCCAGGTTCCGGCGTAAAGGATTGCGGCGCAAATCCAGGTAGCGGTATTTCATTCTGAGCTCTTCGCCGCCATCGGTTTCGTCTTCGATGGTAAAAGGCGGTGTCAGTGATTTGTTCAGGATTTTGTACTCCGTCACTTCGATCTCGATATCACCGGTCGGCATTTTAGGGTTTTTACTGCTCCGCTCGATCACTTTACCGGTAGCCTGTACCACAAACTCGCGGCCTAAAGGATTTTGATTGAGCGTTTCGGTCATTGCTTCATTGAAAAACAATTGCGTCAGGCCGTAACGGTCCCGCAGGTTAATGAAGGTAATGCTGCCTAATTTCTTGATCACCTGCACCCAACCACTCAGGGTAACGGTTGCACCAATATTGTTTATGTTTAATTCAACACAATTGTGTGTACGGAACATTTTTATTTGAATTTGTAAATTAGCTAATTTGTAGATGAGCAAATTTGCTAATGTGCAAATTTGACTTTCTATTTTATAATTTTATTTGCTTTACCAGTATATGAACGGTGAGCGACCTGATCTTGTGTTATTCATGAATTGCATTTACAAATTCACGAATCCGCTCATTCCCGAATTTAAGTATACAAACCTCCATTGATCGAGATCACCTGCCCGGTAATGTAGGCGGCATCTTTGGACGCGAGGAATTTTACTAAAGCAGCAACTTCTTCCGGTTTGCCGAAACGGTTCATAGGGATCATGGCGGATAGTTCCTTCTGATCCAGGTCCTGCGTCATATCGGAAGCAATAAATCCCGGTGCAATCGCATTCACGGTAATATTACGTTTGGCGATTTCCTGTGCCAATGCTTTTGTAGCACCGATTACGCCGGCTTTTGCTGCAGAATAGTTCACCTGGCCCGGCATTCCTTTTAAACCGCTTAAAGAAACGATATTGATGATACGGCCATAACGATTCATCAACAAAGGTTGCACAATGGCACGGGTAACATTGTACATGCCTTCAAGACTGGTATCAATTACGCTGCGCCATTGTTCTTCTTCCATAAAGGTCATCAATACATCATTCCTGATACCCGCATTATTCACCAGTACTTCGATTGTAGCGCCTTTGTTATTGTCCATCCAGCCCTGTAAAGCAGCCTGTACTTCCTCTTTTTTTGCTACATCAAACGGCAGCAATTCCGCCGTTTGTCCTTCCGCTCTTACCAGGTCGGCCGTTTCCGCCGCCGCTGCCGCATTACCTTTATAATTGATTAAAACGGGATAACCCAATTGTGCCAGGGCCACACAGATAGCGCGGCCTATACCCCTTGATCCCCCCGTTACTAATGCGTATTTCATAATTATTAATTGTAAATGGTGAGTGGTTAATTGTTAATGATAAAATTGTAATGCTGTAGCATATTAATTATTAACAATTGATCATTAAGGATGATTCACTGACCATTATTCATGTTGTTTATTGTCGTTTTGATAATACGGGTCAATAATTTTAAGACTTCGGTTGCTTGTTGGCCAATATGCTCGAACTGTGCTTCTGTTAAATAACCGGTTTCTTTTAATAACTCCATCCAATATATAGATTCGTTTATCTCTTTTTGAGCAATGCTTAGCTTATGTTTAAAGTCCTGCTTTGATTCAGCATGTTCTGCTTCCCGCACCATTGCGCCTACACTGGTCCCGCTCCGCAATAATTGCTTTGATAACACATATTCTTTTTTATTTTCACACAAAGACTGGTAAAGCTTAATAATACTTGTCGCAAACTCAAAACTCTTTTGTTTAATGATGTTTTCTTTCATAGTATACTTAGTTTTAGTACCTATGAAATTAATTAATAATTGTCGGTTGTTACTGAAGAATTACTATCAATACCAAATTAACAATTAACCATTCATAATTAACCATTAAACTACCCTTTCTTTTGCTCCTTCGCCCAGCTATCTTTCAGGCCAACGGTTTTATTAAATACCACTTTATCTGCGGTACTCTCTTTGTCCAAAGTGAAATAGCCGATCCTTAAAAACTGGAAGCGGTCTGCTGCTGCAGCCTCCGCTAAAGCCGGTTCTATATAAGCTTTAGGGATGATTGAAAGGCTGTCCGAATTGATATAATCTTTAAAATCACCTTCCTCTGCAGCAGGATTTTCTACTTTAAACAGACGGTCGTATAAACGAATCTCTGCTTCTTTTGCCGTAGCTACATCCAGCCAGTGCATGGTTCCTTTTACTTTAATACCGCTGGTATCACTACCGCTTTTGCTTTCCGGGAAGTACTTACAATAAACCTCTGTAACATTTCCGTCTGCATCGGTTTTGTAATCTTCACACTCCACGATGTAAGCATGCTTTAAGCGTACTTTCAACCCTTTACCCAGGCGGAAGTATTTTGGCGGCGGATTTTCCATGAAGTCCTCGCGCTCGATCCATAAGGTATTGCTAAAGCTGATCTCGCGATGCCCGCTATGTTCCTCTTCCGGGTTGTTTTCTGCATTCAGGATCTCTGTTTGTCCTTCGGGATAGTTGGTAATGATCAATTTGATCGGGTCTAATACAGCCATCCTGCGTAGAGCAACTTTGTTGAGGTGCTCTCTTACACAGAATTCTAATAAAC